>NZ_JAMBDT010000001.1:0-187511 GCF_025143765.1 Gordonia sp. p3-SID1431 | reverse complement strand
GAGATGCGTCGCGAGGCCCTTCGAGGCTCGCTTCGCTCGCACCTCAGGGAGCAGGGGCGCCGTCAGGCGAACGACTTCCCGACGATCCAGTAGGCCTGCGACTTCACCGACTTCTTGGGAATCCCATAATCGTTCCTGAACAATCCGGCGACCGTGCGGGTGCTCGTGGAATCGAGTGCAACCCAACCGAAGTGGTCGGCGGCGTCGAAGGCGGCGGATCGGACCGCGTCGACGAGGGCCGCGCCGTCGCGCTCACGCGGAAGCCAGTGCACCGTATCCTGCGCGCGGGCGCGCAGCGGCAGCGACCTGTCGCTCTCGTGCTGATACTCGAACCAGATCGTCGCACCCGCCCCGGAGTCGCCGAGCGAGTCCAGCAGCGAGTTGATCGCCGGTAGCGAGGCGGTGTCACCGGCGACGAGCCATCCCGCCGGCGCGGGGTCGGGGATCGCGAACTTCGAGCCCATCAGGGTCGCGCCGATGGCGTCACCCACATGTGCGTCCTGAGCCCATCGGGCGGCGGTGCCGTCGTGGATCGCGAACTCGATGTCGAAGGTGTCCGTCGCCGGGTCGGGATCGACGAGCGTGTAACCGCGCTGATGCAGCTTGCCACCGTCGGCGAACCAGAGGCGCACCCACATGGTCGGGTGGATCGCGGAACCGGTGAGGAGCCCGCCACCGTGGAAACGCAGTCGCAGATAGTGATCCGTCACCGCCTCTTTGCCGGTGAGGGTGAAGGTGAAGTCGTCACCGCCAAGGATCTTCATGACGGCGCCCTGCCAGCCGCGCCCCTTCGTGGATACCTCGCTCATGTCTGAACCTCTCTACAGTGCCTCCCCGGCCCGGGGTCCGGGCCGGGGAGACACTGTCATTCTCGTGACCGTCGGCATGACACGACGCACCACGGAAAACCGGACCTACTGGAAGGTGCCGTTCTCGACCATCTGACGGGCCTCGAGGCGACGGATCTTGCCGGATGTGGTGCGCGGCACCGAGTCCGGCGCGACGAAGATGACCTCGGCGGGCATGATCCCGCACGCCGACGCGACCTCGGAGTTGACCTCTGCACGCGCCTGGTCGGGATCGGACCCCTTGTACTCGGCGAGGATCACCAGGCCCGGCCGGGCCGAACCCTCCCCCCGCGCCATGGCGACGACGCCGCCGCGACGCACACCGGCGACTTCGGCGGCCGCGCGCTCGATCTCGATCGGGAACAGGTTGCGGCCCGCGACGATGATGACCTCCTTGGCCCGGCCGCAGATCACCAGCCGATCGTCGATCAGGTAACCGAGGTCGCCGGTCGAGAACCATTCGCCCGCACCGAGATCGGCGTCGCCCAGGTAGCCGCGCATCATCGACGCGCCGCGGATCTCCACGTGTCCGACGTTGCGCCCGTCGATGACCGGGACGTCGACATTCGGCTCGACGATGCGAACCTGCATGCCGCCCAGCGGCTTACCGAGGATCGCGTACCGGCGGCGAATGGGCTCGCCACCGCCGGGCGGGGTCACGGTGACCTCGTCGTAGTGCACCCCCTCGCCGACCGCGGGCATCGTCACCGCGCAGGCGGATTCGGCCATACCGTAGGCGGGTGCCGCGGCGGAACGATCGAATCCGAACGGCGCGGTCGCCTCGAGGAACTTGTCGAAGGCATCGGCGTCGATCGGCTCACCGCCGCTGATCGCGACGCGCAGGTGTGAGAGGTCGATGTCGCGCAGCAGTTTGCCGTAGCGGCCGAGGATGTCGTAGGCGAAGTTCGGCGCCGCGGTGACGGTCGTCTTGGTCTCGGTGAGCCACTGCATCCACTTGAAGGGCGCCGCCGCGAAGGCGGTGTTCGGCACGATGTAGGCGGGGATGCCGGTGGTCATCCCGGCGAGCAGGAACATCAGACCCATGTCGTGGTAGAGCGGCAGCCAGCTGAACCCGGTGTCGCGGGTGCGGTGGAGGCCGAGCCGGCTGACCAGTTCGATGGCGTTCGAGTAGACGGCCGAGGCCGTCAGGGCGACGGTCTTGGGGTCTCCGGTCGATCCGGCGGTTCCCTGGAGGACGGCGATGGTGTTGCCGTTGACGTTACGGGCGACGAAGTCGGTGGTGTCGGCGCCGAGGCCGTACTCGCCCACTCGCGCGATGTGCAGCCGTCCCTCGACCTTCGACAGCAGGTCGAGCTGGGCTCCGCTGCCGAGGACGGTGCCGACGCCGATCGACACGTACCGGTGGTAGGTGTTCTGCGCCCATCGCTCCTCGTCGGCCCCCCGGATGGGGCCCGGCAGGATGGTGACCGGAACACCGGCGAGCCACGCGCCCTGGATGGCGGCGATCAGGTCCACCGTGGGGTCCCCGATGAGGCCGAGCGCCTGCGGCTCGTGCAGTTCGCTGTCAGCCAGCAACTGGACCGCGATCTGCTCCGCGCGGGCATGGACCTCGCGCCACGGCGCCGTCACCCACTCGCCGGTGTCGGAGTCCAGGACGGACAGACTCGTATCCCCCGCCAGCATCGCCTCACGAACGGTGGCCGCCAACGCATTGGTCGAGCCCGCTTCCTCCAGGATCACGCTGTTCTGCGACATTCTCGTTTCCCGTTCTCGCCAGCACCTGGCGTCGGTCGTCTGATCGTCTTCCGGTCGTGTGAGCGACCGAGTTGTCATACCGCGGGTCGTCCCCGACCGCTGGTCTCGGCGAACACAACTGCTCGCACCATTTGGGTAGGGTAGCCTAATCTTTCTCGGACACAAGACCCAGAGTCGATCATCGCGACTACGTGATCCGCGTCATCCGATGAGACCAATACGCGAAACTTAGGCTAACCTAATTCGCGTCGGCTCGCGGGGCCCTCGCCGACATTGCCCAGAGATTGGGCGGAGCGGTTAGTTAGTATAACCTACCCTAAATGCGGGTTCCCCGGACTGAGTAAACATGTCACCGAACTGCGAGAGGCACGCCGGCTGATGGCCACGAATTCCCAGACCACGGATCTTGTCACCGCGGCCGACATCGTCGCCGAGGTGTCCGAGGCCCTCGGCCTGACGCCCGAGTCGATCGACCCGGAGCAGGACCTCATCGCCCAGGGACTCGACTCGCTGCGGATGATGCGACTGGCCGGCACCTGGCGCAAACGCGGCCTCGACGTCGACTTCGCCCGCCTCGCCGCACAACCCACGGTCACGGCCTGGGCGGCACTTCTGCGCTCCTCGGCCGGTCGGCCGAGCGACGCGAACCCGGCCGGTGCCGGCGCGGCCGCCGCCGCGATTTCGGACATCCGCGACCAGGTGGCCACGGCGCTCGGCGTGACCCCCGAGTCGATCGACCCCGAGCAGGACCTCATCGCACAGGGACTCGACTCGCTGCGGATGATGCGACTGGCCGGCACCTGGCGCAAACGCGGCCTCGACGTCGACTTCGCCCGCCTCGCCGCGCAACCGACCATCACCGCGTGGGCGGCGTTGCTGGGCGGCACACCCGCGCCGACCACCGACGACATCGCACCTTCGTCATCGGAGCCGACCGAAGGACCGTTCCCCCTCGCTCCGATGCAGCACGCCTACTGGATCGGTAGGTCGGACAGCCACGCGTTCGGCAATGTCGCCGCTCACCTCTACATCGAGTTCGACGGTTCCGACGTCGATCCCGACCGCTTCACCTCGGCGATGGCCGCGCTGCTGGAACGCCACCCGATGCTGCGCGTCCGAGTGCTTCCCGACGGTACCCAGGAGATCGGCCCGGCACACCCCGAAGCCATTGCGGTGCACGACCTTCGGGAACATACATCGGAGACGGTCGAGCAGGTCCTCGCGGCCCGTCGCGCGGACGGCACCCACCGCGCACTGCCGGTCGACGAGGGAGCGGTGATCCGCGCCGAACTGAGTCTGCTGCCGGGGAACTCGACCCGTGTCCATCTCGACGTCGACATGATCGCCGCCGACGCGATGAGCTACCGCGTCCTCGTCGACGACTTCGCTCGCCTGTACCGCGGCGAGTCCCTGCCGGAACTCGGCGTCACCTTCGCGACGATCACCGCGGATCGCACGTCGCGGGAGATCCGCGACGACGACGTGACCTGGTGGCGCGAACGCATTCCCACGCTCCCCGGCCCGCCGGAACTCCCGCTCGACGAGCGGGCGATGCGCGGCGATGCCGAACCGCACAGTGTCCGCCTCCACCATTCGGTGTCCGCGTCGGACTGGAAGCGACTCGAGGAGCACGCGCACCGGCGCGGCGTCACCCCCGCGGCCGCGGTGGCCGCAGTGTTCGCCGAAGCCGTCGGAACACATTCGGCCACATCGCGATTCCTGCTCACCGTGCCGTTGTTCGATCGTCCACAGGTCCATCCGGACGTCGAGCGGGTGGTGGGCGACTTCACGTCGTCGATCCTCGTGGGCGTCGACCTGAGTGAGCCGGCGACGCTCGCCGAACGTGCGCGATCGATGCGGACATCGATGCACGAGGCCGCCGCGCACGGTTCGATGAACGGACTGGACGTGCTTCGCGAACTGAGTCGCCACCGGGGCGAACCGGTGGTCTCGCCGATCGTGTTCACCAGCGCGCTGGGACTGGGAGACCTGTTCTCGCAACAGGCAACCGACGTGCTGGGCGATCCGTCGTGGATCGTCTCGCAGGGTCCGCAGGTGCTGCTGGACGCACAGGTGACCGAGGTGGCCGGCGGGCTGCTCCTCAACTGGGACGTCCGCGCCTCCGACCTCGAACTCACCACCGCGCGTTCGATGTTCGACCATTACGTCCGTCTGCTCGGGCTCCTCGTCGATGGTGAGTGGGATGTACCCGCGCCGGACCCGATCACGGCCGAGGTTCGAGCACAGCGCCTTTCGGTGGAGAGTCGACTACCGGCCACCGACACCTTCGACGGCACCCTGCACGGAACCTTCTTCGCCCGCGCCGCCGAGCGTGCCGGGACACCGGCTGTCGTGTCCGACACACGCACCTGGACCCATGCCGAGTTGGCCGACGAGGCCCGCCGAGTCGCCGGAGCCCTGGTCGCAGCCGGGGTCACACCGGGTGACACGGTCGTCGTGCACCTCCCCAAGGGCGGCGACCAGGTCGTCGCCGCGCTCGGAGTGCTCGCCGCCGGCGCGGCCTACGTCCCGATCGCCCCCACCCAGCCCCGGGCGCGCCGCGAGCGCATCGTCGACGTCGCCGCCCCGGCCGCGATCCTCACCTCCGAACCCGCCGCCTGGCCCTCTGCCGAAGCCACCGTGCTCGAGGTGAACGACGCCCGACGCACCGATCCGGTCGACCCGGTCGCGATCGGCGGCGACGCCCTCGCCTACGTCCTGTTCACCTCGGGCTCCACCGGATTGCCCAAGGGCGTGCAGGTTCCGCACCGGGCCGCGGTGGCCACGATCACCGACCTCGTCGACCGGTATGCGATCGGAGCCGACGATCGCAGTCTGCAGGTGTCCTCGCTGGAGTTCGACCTCTCGGTCTTCGACATCTTCGGCCTCCTCGCCGTCGGCGGCGCCGTCGTCGTGCCCGGCGACGACGAGCAGACCAAGGTCGACGACTGGGCGCGGCTGCTCACCCAGCACTCGGTGAGCGTGCTCAACTGCGTGCCGTCGATCCTCGGCATGCTCCTCGATCTCGCCCCCCTGCCCGCGTCGCTACGGATGATCATCATGGGCGGCGACAAGGTCGACGTGTCGCTGCTCGAGCGTGTCGGGGCACAGTTGCCGGATTGTCGCGTGGCCGGCCTCGGCGGGACCACCGAGACGGCGATCCATTCCACCATCTGCGAAGCGGATGCCGTCCCGGCCGGAATGGCGTTCGTGCCGTACGGGATTCCGCTCCGCGGCGTCCGCTGCCGGGTCGTCGACGACGCCGGTCGCGACCGTCCCGACCTCGTGCCGGGTGAACTGTGGATCGGCGGAGCCGGCGTGGCCGACGGTTACCGCGGCGATCCGGAGCGCACCGCCGATCGTTTCGTCGAGCACGACGGCCAGCGTTGGTACCGCACCGGCGATCTCGCGCGTTACCTCCCGGGTGGCTTCCTGGACTTCCTGGGCCGCGCCGACCACATGGTCAAGATCCGCGGGTACCGCGTCGAACTCGGTGAGGTCGAGGCCGGGTTGCTGGGTCTGACCGGGGTGGGCTCGGCCGTCGCCTGGTCCGACGGTCGCGACCTGCGTGCCGCGGTGGTACTCAGCGACGGATCGACCGAGGACGACGCCGACCTGCGTGTCCGGTTGACGGAAACCCTTCCGCCGCACATGGTCCCGCGGTCGATCACGGTCCTGGACCGGTTCCCGCTGACGCCGAACGGCAAGCATGATCGCAAGGCCATCGCCGCCGGCGTCCGGTCCGATGACGACGCCGTCGACGCGGTCGCGCCGCGCGGCCCGGTCGAAGAGGCCCTCACCCTGATCTTCGGCGAGGTCCTGCCGACCCCGCCCGCGAGCGTCACCGAGGACTTCATCTCCCTCGGCGGCGATTCCGTCCAGGCCACCCGGGTGGTCGCACTGACGCGCCAATGGCTCGACGCACCCGGCCTCTCGGTCGCCGACATCTTCTCCCGGCGGACGATCGCGGGGCTCGCCGGACGACTCACCGAACTCGGCGGGGAACGCGCCGAGTTCGTGGCACAGACCTTCCTCGACGTCCTGCAACTCACCGACGAACAGGTGGAGGCCGAGATCGCGCGCGGCTGACCGCATCCGGCACCTTCTCCGGCACACCAACCGACCACCTCCCAGAGCAAAGGCATCATGACCATTTCCTCCGCCCCGACCTACGACCTGACCTCGGTCGACCTCGACGACGTATCGCACGCCGCGACGGTCCACGGATGGCTCACCCATCCCAAGGCCAAGTACTGGGACATGCTCGACAGCTCGGTTGCCGACGTGGAGAAGATGATTCGCGAGTCGGCCGAGGCCACCGCCGGCACGCCCCACGGAATGCGCCTGGGCTACCACGACGGGCGCCCGCAGTTCCTGTTCGAGCTCTACGACCCGGCCACCAGCGAACTCGCCGATCCCGCCAGCGGTTACGTACCCGCCGACGGCGACATCGGCATGCACCTGCTGGTCGCCCACGCCGAACAGTCGCTGCCGGGCTTCACCGGCGCGGTGATGTTGCACATCATGCGGACCGCGATCCTGGAGGTCGGCGCCGCGCGCGTCGTCGTCGAGCCCGACGTCCGCAACAAGGCCGTGCACCGCCTCAACGCGAGTGTCGGCTTCCGCGTCGATGGCGACTACCCCGTCGGGAACAAGACCGCGCACCTGAGCTATTGCACCCGAGCCGACTTCCTCGAGGTGACCGACAACGGCAAGTGCGTCGGACCCGTCGAGGTCACGGACCTGGGGGCGTAGATCGTTGACTCTCCAGGACATCGGGACCATTCCGGGATTCGCGACGCGCACGGCCGGGGGGTCGGGTGCGCGAAGCCATCGCCAGACGTATCACACCAGGATCGCGAAGAAGATCCTCGCCGAGTTCTCCCACGAGCGGGCACTCGCCCCGGTGGCGAGTGGCGACGGGTACGTCGTCTCCTCCGCCGACGGCCGCACCGACTACCACTTCCGCGCCGACCGACTCGCCCTGGACAGCTGGGCGATCGACGAGTCGACGCTGCGTCGTGTGCGCGACGGCGCCGAACTCCCAATCGACGCGGTGGCGATGATCGTCGACCTGGCACCGTTCCTGGGGATCGGTCCCCAGGCGCTGCCGGAGTACCTCGAGGAGTTCATCAACACCCTGGCGATCAGCGCCGACCGTCCGGACGAACGACGCATCCCAGCAACGGATCTCGCTCACGCCGACTTCCAGACCATCGAGGCGACGATGACGGAGGGGCACCCGTGCATCGTCGCCAACGCCGGCCGTCTTGGGTTCAGCGCGGACGACATCGAGCGCTACGCCCCCGAGGTGGGCAACCACTTCAGGCTCGTCTGGCTCGCCGTCCGTCGCGAGGACTGTGACGTCGCCACCGTCAGCGACGTCGACTACGACGCGCTGCTCCTCGACGAGCTCGGACCCGAGACGCTGTCCGACTTCGGGGACGCCCTGCGCGAAGTCGGTTGTGACCCGGCCGATTACCGATACCTCCCGGTGCATCCCTGGCAGTGGGTCGAGAAGGTACGCAAGCTCTACTCCGCCGACATCGCCGACCAGCGCATCGTCGAGGTCGGCACGAGCCCCGATCTCTATCAGGCACAGCAGTCGATCCGCACGGTGTTCAACGCCACCACCCCGACCCGCAACTACGTCAAGGTCGCGCTGTCGATCGTGAACATGGGTTTCACACGCGGGATGTCGGCCGACTACATGCGGACGACGCCGCTGATCAACAACTGGGTCCGTGGACTCGTCGCCGACGACCAGTACCTCGCCGCGATCGGCTTCGAGATGATCTTCGAGGTCGCGGCGATCGGTTACCGCAGTCCGACGTTCACGCCGATCACGCAGCCGGGGTCGGAGTACCGCAAGATCCTGTCCGCGCTGTGGCGACAGAGCCCGGTGCCGCTGGCAGCCGCCGACGAGCAACTGTCGACCATGGCCGCGCTGCTTCACGTCGACCACCTGGGGGAGCCACTGGTCGGCGCGTTCATCGACCGTTCGGGTGTTCCCGCGACCGAGTGGATCCGTCGCTACCTGCGCACCTATCTGCACCCCATCGCCTACCTGCTCTACCGATACGAGCTGAAGTTCTCACCGCACGGGGAGAACCTCATCCTCGTTCTCGCCGAGGGCATCCCGGTGCGAGCGATCCTCAAGGACATCGGCGAGGAGGTATCGGTGTTCGGCGAGGCGGACGGACTCCCGGAGAGTTGCGCCCGCGTCCGGACCACCGAACCGGACGAGATCCGCAACCTGGGTGTGCTGTCGGACGTCTTCGACGACTTCCTACGTCCACTCGCCGAGATCCTGCACACGCACGGCATCATCGGCGACGACGAGTTCTGGTCACTGGTGGCCGAGAGCCTGCGTGAGTTCGTCGCCGCCCACCCCGATCTGGAAGACAGGTTCGCTCGCTGGGATCTGTTCGCACCGGAGTTCGGGGCGGTGCACATGAACGGGCTGCAACTGCGCAACAACAAGCGCATGGTCGACATCGAGGACTCCTACGCATCGCTGATCGACGCGGGTCACCGGCTCGTCAATCCGATTGCGCCGCCGAGGGACCGGTGACGGAGATGACCACCACCCGCACCCACGCACCCGACGACGTGGAGATCCTGCGTGATGACCACGGCATCCCGCACGTCCTCGCCTCGACGCCGCGCGGCGCTCTGTACGGACAGGGCCGGGCATGCGGCGAGGACCGGCGCTGGCAGATCGAGTTCATGCGGCTGCGCGCCGAGGGACGTACCGCCGAGGTCTTCGGGGCCGGCTGCGTCGAATGGGACACCTTCGCCCGCCGCGCCCAGCTCGACGTGGCGGCAAAACGCATCTTCGACGCATCGTCCACCCGCACCCGGGAACTGGTCACCGCCTACGCCGACGGCGTGAACAGCACCCTCGGCGACCTCGAGACGCCGGCTGCCGCACCGGAACTCGAGGCGTTGGCGCATCGTCCGCTGCCGTGGCGGCCGTGGACGCCGATCTCGGTGTTCATCATGCATCACGTGCTCTTCGGGCGGTTCACCACGAAACTCTTCCGCCTGCATGCCTGCCGCACGCTCGGTCAGGATGCGCTGCGGTTCTGGGACTTCGAGACGCGGGAGACCGACCCCACGGTGCCTGCGATGCCCGATGAGGCGTTCCTGGGGGAGATCCTCGCAATCACCCGCCCGGCGTCGCCCGAGCAACCCGCCCCGGCGGTGGACCTCGGCGATCCGATGTCGGGCAGCAACGCCTGGGGTGTGTCCGCCGAGCGGAGTTCGACCGGTGCGCCCATCGTCGCCGGCGACCCGCATCGATTCCTCGAACTGCCGGGCATCTATCAGCAGTTCCACCTCGCCTCGACAGGTCCGCACGAAGCATTCGACATGGCCGGGTTCGCCTTTGCCGGCGTCCCGGGAGTCCCGCACTTCTGTCAGGGCGACGACATCGCCTGGGGCATCACGAATGCCATGGGTGACTATCAGGATCTGTACCTCGAGCGATTGACGCGCGACGAGGCCGGCACGCTCCTGGTCGAGGTACCGGGCGGCGGGCGGGTGCCGGCCGGGGTGAGCACCGAGACGATCCTCGTCCGGGATGCCGAACCCGTTGCCGTGCAGCTCGTCACCACCCCGAACGGTGCCGTCGTCTTCGGCGGCCCCGACGAGTCGTTCGCGATGAGCATCCGGTCCCCGCTGCTCACCGAAGAGGTCACCTTCGACGCGCCGATCGACCTGCTCTTCGTGCGCACCGTCGCCGATGTCGAAGCAGCCCTGACGAAGTGGGTCGAGCCGGTCAACCGCGCGGTCATCGCCCACGCCGACGGCACCGTCGCCACCCACGTGGCCGGCCGGGTGCCGGTCCGCGCGCCCGAGAACTACTGGTTGCCGGTCCCGGGCTGGGACGAGCGCTACCAGTGGCGCGGATACGAGGCGGGTTCGCTCGGTGACCCCGGCTTCGACGCGACCCTCCGCAGCAACATCACCGTCACCGCCAACCAGCGGATGTCCGATGTGCCTGCGTTGCAACCGCTCACGAGTGAGTGCGTCGAACCGTTCCGCGCCGACCGGATCACCGCGCGACTCGACGGTCTCGGTTCGGTGACTCCGGCGGATTGCGCCGACATCCACACCGATGTCCGGCTCGAGCAGGCGACCGTCGTCCAGGAGTTGCTGTCACGTGTACGCGGCGCCGACGCCCAGGCCGAAGGCATCCGGGAGCGCCTGGTGGCGTGGGACCGGTCGATGACCGCCGACAGCACCGACGCTTACCTCTATGCCGAGTTCCGTACCCAATTGGTCCTCGGGGTCGCGAGTACCGACGTGCTCGCGCCGCTGCGCGGGCCGCACGGGTTCCCGGCGGTGTTCCAGCCGTGGTTCGTGCCCGAGCCCCGTCTCGCGACCGCGCTGACCTCCGTCGCCGCCAACACGGCGGGGATCGGCATCGACATCGAGGCCGTGGCGGTCGCCGCCCTCGATGCCGTGGTGGCCCGGATCGGGACCTTCGGTTCGACGCCCACGTGGGGCAGCGTCCATCGCCTGGCACCGATCCACGGATTCGACCTGGTCGGCGCGTCGCCGCAGCACCCGGATCTGTTCGCCAACCTTCGTCCGACTCCCCTGCCCCTGGCGGGGGACGCCGAGTGCGTCTTCGCCAACGCCGCGGCGGTCGGCACCCACCTGTGCATCACGGGTGCCGCCGCACGCTACGTGTGGGACCTCGCCGACCGCGGGGCGAGCCGCTGGATCGTCCCGCTGGGCGTGAGCGGTGATCCCCGTTCCGATCACTTCCAGGACCAGGCGCCGCGGTGGGCGGCGGGCGAGCTGATCGAGGTCGTCCGCGATTGGGATGTGTTGCGTGGCACGACCGCAGCAGCGTCGACGCCGTCCACCGCCACATCGACCGAGAGGGAGCCATGCCCGCGTTGACCGAAGCGCGACTGACGCTCTTGCGTCGTCGAATCGCGCAGACCGGCGAACCCGCCCGCACGGCCGCAGCTGACGAACCAAGGACCTCCGTGCCGTTCGGCGAGTTCGGCACCGCCGAACGGCGGATGTGGCGGATCTACGACCTGGATCCGGAATCGGTGTCGCACAACATCGGACTCGTCCTGCAGTTCGGCGGGACGCGAACGCTCCGATCGGTCGTCGACTCCGCCGAACTACTCGTCGAGCGCTTCGGGGTCCTGAGATCGGTGGTCGAGGTCGACAACGCGGGCACGCCGCGTCGCCGCGTCGTGTCGCACGCGGGATCGTGGGACGCATCGGGCACGGTGTGGACCTGGGGCCTGCCGGACGCGGAGGCAACCGGACCCGTCGACGATGCCGACGCGATCGCGACCTCGCTGACCCGCACGCCATTCGATCTGACGTCGGATGTGCCGCTCCGGCTTCGGGTCTCGGGTTCGGACGGCGACGTCACGATGATCCTCGTCGTCCACCATCTCGCCGTCGACGACACCTCATGGCCGCTGCTGCTGGGCACCCTGGTCTCGGGTTCGTGGCCCGGGGACGTCACCGCCGACTCCCGCCCGGTCACACCCGATTCCGCGGCCGTCGCGGCGGCCGCCGACGACGCGGTGCGCCACGCCCTCACGACCTGGGCCGCCGAGGACGTCCGCTATCCGCTCAGCGGCGAGTTGCCCACCGAGAGTGCCGCCGACAGTTGGCTCTCGCCGATGGACGACCGCGACGGCATCAAGATCGCCGCCCCGGTTGCGGCCGACTCGCTGGCCGCTTTCGGCCGGGTCGCCCAGACCGTCGGGGCCACCCCGAACGCGTTGCTGATCGGCGTGTGTTCGCTGGCCGCGTATGCCCTGACCGGCGCCGCCGATCACGTCCTGGTGGTGCCGGCCGACAACCGTCGTCGGACGCAGTCACCCCAGAACGTCGGATACTGCGGCAACATCATCCCGATGCGGTTCCGCATCGACCCCGACGCCACCGTCGAGCAGGCTCTCCGGGACGCGGGCGCAGTCATCTACCGATCGATGGAACACTCCGGCACCGACTTCGGGCCGATCCTCACCGCGTTGCGACAGCAAGGCGGCCGTTTTCCCGTCATCGAGATCATGGCGTCGGTCCGGCCCGCACCGCTGCGCGGGATCCCGCAACCCGCCGACGCCCCGGTCACCTGCCGGTCGGTGTTCAACGGGATCGCCAACTACCCGCTCTCGATCGCCTTCGAGGCCGACGACGAGAGCACCCACGTCGAGGTCGACCACCAACCGGGGATCGTCCCCGACACGGTGGCCGACCGCGCCACCGCAGTACTCACCGCACTCGTCGATCTGATTCCGACGTCGTTGCACCAGAACGTCTCCGCACTCGTCGAAACCCTCGCCGAGAGCGCACCACAGAAGGGCAGCGCCGGATGACCGGCCTGCCACCGCGCCACCGCGCACCAGAGTCAACAGGGGGGAACTCAGTGTCCGAAGACCGCCAGTCCGTATGGGGTGCCTCGCGATTCGCCCGTCCCGGCGATGGCTGGGCCGACGTCGGGCGCGGCTTGGCCGAGGTCGCGGCCGCGGTCGGCGACGACCATCACGGCGCCCCGCTGCCGAGCGGTGACCCCGTCGCGGTGCTCGGCGGGGTGACGGCACTACTCGGCCCGCACGGAGTTCCGGAGAACGGGATCGGCGAGTCCGAGGCGCTGACCCGACTCGCCCGCCTGGTGGCCGAGTTCGGACTGGACCTCACCCATCCGATGGCCGCGGCGCATCTGCAACCCGCTCCGCTGTCGGTCGCGGTCGCCGCCGACGCCCTGGCCTCGGCCACCAATGCCTCACTCGACACCTACGATTCCGGCCCGGCCACACTGGCGCTCGAGACCTGGACCGTACAGTCGCTGGCTCGTATGGCCGGGTTCGGCGAACATGCCGGCGGTGTCTTCAGTCCCGGTGGATCGATCTCGAATCTGCTGGCGCTCATGATCGCTCGCGACCACACCGCTGCCCGGCGGGGCATCGACGTGCGGCACGACGGCGTCGGCGCGTTGCACCGCCCGGTCGTCTTCTGCTCGCGCGTGGCGCACTTCTCGGTTCACCGCGCCTGTGCGGCACTGGGGCTGGGCGAGACCGCGGTCATCCCGGTCGAGGTCGACTCGCATCACCGGATGATCCCGGAGGCGCTGGAGACGGCCATCCGCGAGGCCGGCGCGGCGACCCCGCTGGCGATCGTCGCCACCGCGGGCACCACCGACTTCGGTACCGTCGACCCGCTCGGGGAGATCGCCGACATCGCCGAGCGGCACGAGATCTGGATGCACGTCGACGCCGCCTACGGATTCGGCTCGCTGTTCTCCGACCGCCTCGCCGGTCTGCTCACCGGCGTCGAACGCGCCGACTCGGTCACCCTCGACCTGCACAAGGTCGGTTGGCAGCCGGCGGCCGCGAGCCTCATGCTGCTGTCCGACGCCGATCGCTTCGTGTCCCTGAACCGTTCGGTGGCCTACCTCAACCCCGACGACGACGTGGAGGCCGGGTACAGCGGCCTCCTGGGTCAGACGCTGCAGACGACGCGACGTCCCGACGTCCTCAAGGTCGCGGCGACCCTGCTCGCCTACGGACGCCGCATTCTGGGTGACATGCTCGACAAGTGCAACGACCTCGCGGTGTACGCCGAACAGCGAATCGCCACCGAACTGCAGCTCGAGCTCATCGCACCGGTCACGTTGACCACCGTCGTGTTCCGGTATCGGTGCACCGATCTCGACGCGGTCAACGGCGAACTGCGGCGTCGGTTGATCGCCGACGGCAAGGCACTCATCGGCCGTACCCAGGTCCGGGTGCCCGGTGAGGAAGAGCCCCAGACCTGCCTGAAGCTGACCCTCCTCAACCCGGAAACCTCGGAGAGCGACATCGACGAGCTGTTCGACGAACTGTTGCGCGTCGCGCTCGAGGTGGAGTCGGAAGGCACCGCCGCACCCGGCGCGGAAGTCCACAGTGAAGAAATGGTGAGAGTGTCCGAATGACCCCAGAAGAGAAGACCACTGTCGAGAACGTAGACGTACTCGCGATCGGTTGCGGCCCATTCAATCTGGGCCTCGCCGCGCTCGCCTCGACGCTCGACGACGTGAACCTCCTGGTCGTCGACTCGCGAGACGAGTTCCGGTGGCATCCGGGCCTGATGTTCGACGACGCCACCCTCCAGGTGAGCTTCCTGTCGGACCTGGTGACGCTCGTCGACCCGACCCATCCGCTGTCGTTCCTGAACTACATGGCCGACATCGATCGCATGTACCGGTTCCTGGTACGCGAGGACTTCTTCCCGACCCGCATCGAGTACGAGGCCTACCTGCTCTGGTGCGTGTCCCGGCTCGACTCGCTCCGGTGGGGCACCACCGTCGACGACGTGGCCTGGGACGCCGAGGCCGACGCGTTCCGGGTGACCGTGCACACCGGCGCGAGCTCCTCGACGGTGATCGCACGACACGTGGTGGTCGGCATCGGCACCGAACCGCTCGTCCCGCAGGCACTCTCGTCGGATTCGCCCGCGGTGGTCCACAGCTCCGACTACCTGTTCAACCAGGAGAAGGCGCTCGCCGCCGAAACCGTCACCGTCATCGGCTCCGGCCAGTCGGGTGCCGAGATCGTCATCGATCTGCTGGAGGCGAACCTACGCGGCGGCCCCGCGGTCCGATGGTGGACGCGCACACCGTGGTTCGCGCCGCTGGACTTCACGAAGCTCTCGCTGGAGATGACCACGCCGGCCTACATGGACTACTTCCACAGCCTTCCCGAGGCCGCGCGGGATCGGGTTCGCCCGCAGCACTGGCAGTTCCACAAGGGCATTTCCACCGATACCCTGGAGCGTCTGCACGACCTGCTGTACCGGCGCCAGTTGCAGGACAAGCTCAACCCGGTGCAGCTGCGGATCTCGGTCGAGGTCGAGGGCATCGACACCCTCGCCGACGGCAAGCTCCGGGTCCGCGGCCGTCACCTCGACACCGGCTCCGAGCTGGCCCACACCACCGACATGGTCATCGCCAGTACCGGCTACCAGGCCCGCAGGGCGGACTTCCTGGCCCCGATCGAGTCTGCGCTGCACCGGGATTCGCGCGGACGCCTGGTCATCGGCGCCAACCACGAGATCGAGACCGACGACGCCCTGACCAACCGGATCTTCGTCGCCAATGCCGAGGAGCACGCGCACGGCGTCTCGGCCCCGAACCTCGACATCGGCGCGGTCCGCAACGCACGCATCCTGAACACCGTGCTGGGCCGCGAGGCCTACCGCCTGCCCAAGCACACCGCGTTCACCAGTTTCGGCGCCTCGGACGACGACGACATCGTCGCGCCGTAACCCGCTCGCCGGCTCACGGCCCGATTCGCCACGTGCGGCTCGGGCCGTTGTCGTTGTTGCGAAGTGGCTTCGACACGGCTCCTCGCTGCGCTCGTCGCCTGCTCAACCAGCGGGGGTGATCCGCTGCGCTCGTCGCCTGCTCAACCAGCGGGGGCGATCCGCTGCTCCCTGAGGTGCGAGGAGCGATAGCGACGGGCACCCCCTGCTCCCCGAGGTGCGAGGAGCGATAGCGACGGGCACCCCCTGCTCCCTGAGGTGCGAGGAGCGATAGCGACGAGCCACGAAGGGTCCGGTGCCCCCGAAAACCAACTCGCCCTCCGCATTCCGCGGAGGGCGAGTTCGTTCCAGACCGAGCTCAGTTGGACGCCGCGGCGAACGACGGCTTCAGCAGGTCGAGGACGTACGGGATCGAGTTCGGCGTCGGCGCGTTGAGACCCGTGATCTGCGACTGGGTCATGAACGTGACGGCGTTGTCCTTGACCGCCTTCAGGTTCTTGTACCCGGGCAGCGACTTCAGGGTCTCCGCCTGCTCGGGGGTGGCCGTGGCCACGACGAGCACGTCGGCGTCGAGCATCGGGATGTTCTCGGTGCTCAGCCCGAACCGCGGCTGGCCGGTCCGCTGGTACTCGGCGACCAGCTTGGGAGCCATCTTCATCCCGAGCGAGGTGAACAGCTTTCCGGCGCCGTCGTTCTCGTCACCGAGCACCGACAGCTGGTCGTTGCCGTACATGAACGCGAACGCGTAGGTCTTACCCTTCAGATCCGGGTACTCCTGCGCCACCGCCGCGATCTTCGCGTTGGTGTCGTCGATGATCGACTTCGCCTTCTCCGGGTCGTGCAGCACGGTGCCCATCACCGTGACCATGTCCTGCCAGGGATCGATCTCCTGGTCGCTGATGGCGTTGACCGTCGGGGCCAGCTTCGAGATCTGCTGGAACTCCGGACTGTCCGAGGCGAAGCCGGGTGCGAAGATCAGGTCCGGGTTCAGCTTGGCGATGGTCGTCGCGTCGTCGCCCTTGGTGGGGTCGACGAACGTCGCGTCGGCCAGCTTCTCGCCGTACCACGGCTGCATCTCGCCGGTCGCCGACTTCGAGTAGTCGTAGTACCCGACCGGCGTCTCACCGAACGACAGCACGACGTCGGTCCATTGGTCTCCCAGGGTCACGATCCGTTCCGGGGTGTCCGGGATCGTCACCGACCGGCCGTCCGGCAAGTTGAGTTGAACGGTGCCACCGGCGGATTCGTCATCCGAGCTCGAGCAACCGGCCAGCAGGCCCGCGAACAGGAGTGCACTCGCGGCGAGTGCGCCCAGGCGTGGTCGTGAAATCACGTGAAGATCCCCCAATGGGTTGTCGGTGTCGTCCGGCGGACCGGACCGTGTCACCCCGCGCGGTCAGAGCGAGCAGGGCAGCAGGACGAATCCCGCGATGGTGCAGACGCTTCGGTTGGAGAGCTTCCACTTGTTGCCGCTCCACACGAACGTCATCGAGCGATTCTGGCTACCGCGGCCGACCACGCTGATCTGCAGCGGAGCGGTCAGCGTGTTGCCGCTGACCTGGACGGGTCCCACCATCTGGTAGCTGAGCCCGACATTGCCGTAGGTCGTGATCGCGCGGGCGACGAGGTCGATCTGACGGAGCGCACGCTCACCGCCCTCGAGTTCGGCGGCGCGTGCGGCGCGGCTGCCGTTGGAGTTCATGACGATGCGGACTTTGGTGTTGAGCTGTCCGGGCGTCAGCGCGGCCGGGCCGGCGGCAACGCTCTGCTGCGGGGCGGCCGTGGTGCCCGGCGCGGGAGCAGGTGCGGGGGCCGCACCCGGAGCCGGCGCGGCTCCTTCACCGGGAGGACCGACCGGTCCACCGATCGCTCCGCCGCCTTCGGGCACGTTCTCCGTCGGGGCCGCCGCCGGCGCTCCGGCCGGTGCGCCGGCGGGCGGGAGCTGACCGGGGACGGGCTGCTGGCCGGCAATGCCCTGCTGCGGTAGCGCGGTCTGCGCGGCACCGAGGTTGACGACGGTCGGCTGTGCGGCGGTGGCGGAGTCGTTGCGCTCGCTCACCACGATGCCCACCACGCCGATCGTCACGACGATCGCGGAGATGATGGCAGCGACGCCTGCCGACGCCAGGACGGTCGGGACGCTGACTCCGCCCGATCGGCGAGACGAACCGGTCTCCGACTCGCGGTGATCGACCCCCGAGTAGTAATCGGCCCCGGCCGGGTCCTGGTAGTTGACGTCGTTGCTCATGTTGTTCTTTCTCCGTGTATGTCTTCGCCCCCGCCGAGCCGACGGCCACCTGTGTATGTTGCAGCCCTCGGACCCCGGATTACAAGGCAAGCCTAAGCTCGCACCCCCGTCAGGTCGACGGGAGGGCCTCCTGAAGTACTTCGTCGAGCGCGGACACGAATCGTTCGGCGTACCCGGGTAGCGCCTGCGCGTCGGTGACGACGCCGAACGTGGTGGTGTGTCCGAGGATCAGGGTCGTCACCGACAGCGAGTAGCCCGCGAGCGGCGACAACGGTGTCAGGGTGACGATCGAACGCCCCAGCACCGACCGGACCCGCGAGAACCCGGGGTTGATGCCGATGTGGATGTCGGGGTGCATGTGGGACATCGACGCGTTCACGATCGCGCGTTGCAGACCCCACAGCGGGGCGCGCGGCAGATCGTCGGCGGCGGCCAGGTACAGCTCCGGCTTGCGCGTTGCGATCGCCTCGAGTTCGCTTCGCGCACGGCCGATCTGACGCGACAGATCGGGCTCGTTGCCGAGCAGGTTGAGGAGCGCGACGGATACCGCGTTGCCGGTGTGCCGGAACTCGTCGTCGAGGGTCACCGGCAGTGTCACGCGGACGACGTCGGCCTGTGGGGACGCGGGCGGGTTGAGGCTGATCGCCCGGCCGATGGCGGCGAGGAGGAACTCGTGAACGGTCGCGCCATTGCCCTTGGCCGCCTTGCGCAGCGTCCGGGTCGACGCGGAGAACAGGGCGTACTCGCGCTCGCCCGACTTCGTCAGTGCGGGCCAGGCCCGTTTCTTGCCACCGCCGGCCGCGTGCTGGTCGCCATAGGCAGCCTTCGCCTCTTTGAGTTCCTCGGGATCGATGCCGCTGATCCGGAAGCGCGGACTGGTGGCGAATCGCTCGAACTCCGCGAGATCGTCGGGCTCCCCGTCGGCGAGGAGGGCGGCGAAGGCCGCGCCCGCAATGCCGTCGGAGATGCTGTGGTGCACCCGGAGCAGGACCCACTGTCCGACACCTTCGGCACCCGCCGACGGCGTGAAGAGGGTGATGTCCCAGAACGGGCGCGGGCGCGGCAGCGGCGACTCGAGCAGTTTCGTCACCCGGCGCTGGAGATGGGCGCGGTCGGTGAACCCGAACTCGGTCACGTGTTCGCCGGCATCCCAGCTGTCGTCGGCGAGCACCACTTCGGGCTTGCGCCAGCGGCCGTTGCGGATGCCCAGCCGGAAGATCTCGAACAGCCCGGCCCGCTCCCGGACCCGCGTCCGCACCTCGTCGAGGCCGAGCAACGCCCCGTTGCTCTCGAGCTGCAGGATCATCGACCAGTGCATGGGCGCGCTGTCTTTGTCCATGTGCAGATAGGTGTGGTCGGGCGGCGCGAGTTCGGTGACACGCGCGTCGGCCGGTGCCTGGCTGGCTGGGCTGTTCATGGGATGACCGCCTGGGTGAGAGGGACGATGGCTCGAGCGCTTCAGGACACCGGCGAACCGGTGCCGTGGAGTTCGGAGTCGACGAACATGGCCTGGTACCGCTCGGTGTCGGGTTTCATCGCCGCCGCGACCAGTTCCCACAGCACCTCGTCGGTGCCGCCGCCGACGCGGGCCAGTTTCATGTCCCGCCACCAGCGACCGATGGGGGATCCGGTCTCGAGGTAACCGATCCCGCCGAAGATGTGCAGGCACTCCGACGCGACCTCTTCCCCGAGGTTGGCGGCGGTGGCCTTCAGCGCCGCGGCGGTGCGCAGGTTGATCTTGCCCTCCGCGGCGACACCGGCCAGCGAGTAGCGCAGGACGTCGACCCTGGCCTGCAGATCGGCGACGCGCAGGCGGAGTGCCTGGTGGTCGTAGAGCTTCTTGCCGAACTGGGTGCGCTCCACCATCCGGGCAAGCGTCACGCCGATCATCACGTCGCACGCGGCGGCGATCTGGGCGGCCACCGAGTACCGCTCGTGCGCCAACCCCCAGCTGATGATCGCCAGGCCCGTCCCCGGCCGGGCGATCAGCGCCTCGTCGGGGATCCAGGCGTCGATGGTCACCGGCGCGGTGTCGAGGGGCCCGGCGCCGAGTTTGGCATACGGCTTCCCCACCGTCACCGACTCGATCGGGACGGCGGCCAGCGCCACGTTGCCGCCCACGTCGGGACCGTCGTCGACGCCCCGGCAGACCACGAACACGTGGTCCGCGATCGGCGAGAGAGACACGAACTTCTTGTGCCCGACGACACGGAACCCGCCGTTCTCCGGCAGGATCCGGGTCTCGGAGTTCTGTAGATCCGACCCGCCCTGCTCTTCCGACACCCCGATGCACAGCACGGTCTCGGCGGTCAGGGCGCGCTGGGCCAGGTCTCTGAGGTAGTCGTTGCGGCCGAAGCGGCGGAGGATGGCGATGGCCGAATCGTGCAGGCTCACACCCACTCCGATGGCCGCGGAACCCAGCGCGCCGAGATGTGCGCCGAGGGCGAAATGGTCGTGGAGGTCGGTGACCTTGCGGTCCTCCCACTTGCGGACGAAGACGCCCTCGGCACCGAGGTGTTCGAGCAGGGGCCGCGGGAATCGGTGATCCCGCTCGGCCTGCGCCGTCCAGGCCGTCACCTGCTCGTCGAACGCGGCGTCGAGCAGTTCGGCGTACGTCTGCACTGGGGTCTCCACAGTCATGTCGGGTCCGGGTCCTCTCAGGCCGGGGTGCCGGCCTTCGACCGGATGAGGTCCTCGAGGTCGCCGACGGTCTTGGACTCGAAGAGCTCCCGTTCCGACAGCTTCACGCCGAGACGCTCTTCGATCGCCACCACGCCGATGGCGAACGCCACCGAGTCCAGCCCGAGGTCGTCGATCAGCTTCGAGTCGCGGCTGATGTCGCCGAGCGCGAGGTCGAGGTCCTCTTCGAGGATGCCGCGCAGGGCTTCGGTGATGTGGTCGGACATGTGGTGGCTCCTGGGGTGGTGATGTTTGGTCGAAAGTATCGGTCGGTCAGCGCGGGACCACGTACGGGGCGACGCTGGCCAGCTTCTCGCAGGTCTCGGTGAATTCGCGCTCCGGCGTGGACTGGGCGACGATCCCGGCACCGGCACGCAGCCATGCGCCTTGCCCGGACGAGAAGATGGTGCGCAGGGCAAGGGTCGCCTCGAGCTCGCCCGTCGACGAGGCGGTGAGGATCGCGCCGGAGTACAGGCCGCGGCGTCGGGGCTCGAGACGGTCGATCGCCTCCACGGCCGGGGTCTTGGGGATGCCCGACGCGGTGATCGACGGGAACACCACCTCGAGTGCACGCCACGGCGTTTCGTGATCGGCGAGGGTCCCGCGCACGGTCGAGGCCAGATGCTGGACGCTCCCGCGCTCACGAACCTCCATGAACTCGCTCACGGCCGTGGTGTCCGCAGTGGCGATCGAGGAGATCTCGTCGAAGCACGCACGTACCGACATGGCGTGCTCGGCGATCTCCTTGGCATCCGAGAGCAGGTCGGCGCGGGCCGCCGCGTCCTGCTCTTCCGAGATTCCGAAAGCCCTTGTGCCGGCCAGTGGTTCGGTGACCACGGTCCGGTCGTCGTGCACCGCGACCACGAGTTCGGGACTGAACCCGGCCGCCTGCAGGTCACCGAGCGAGAGCAGGTAGCTCCGGGCGGGGTTGTTGTCGGCGCGGCCGCGGGCGTAGGTGGCGGGGATGTCGACCTCGAACGGGATGTCGACGGCACGCGAGAGGATCACCTTCTGGTACCGGCCGGCTTCGATCTCGGCGACAGCCGTGGCCACACGGCCGCGGTAGTCGTCCGGGTCGGACTGCACATCCACCGGCCGCGACTCGACGGAAACGGTTGCTCGCGAAGCGATCTCGAGGAGACGACCGGCACGCTCGGCGTCGAGCGACGCGGTGTCGACCCCGTCAGCATCGACGGTCGCCTCGAACTCGGGAACGATGAGGTGCGCCAGCACCGTGTCCTCGGGAACGCGCTCGAGGATGCCGTGATAGGGCGCGCAGAAGTCGAAACCGACCCAGCCGTAGACGCGCCAGTCGGGAATCGACAGCGACGCGGTCGCGGCGGCGAGCGCGTCGGCGGGGTCGCCGTGCCAGGGCGTCGTCGTGCGGTCGCCCTGATCGTCGACGATGACCTCGCTGCGTGTGATCACCACGCGGGCGCGGACACCGGCTGCGAAGGTCCAGCGCCGGTCACGCTCGTAGACGACATGGTCGCCGAATTCGCCGGAGCGGGCCCAGGCCGCCGTGATCCGCGCGGCATCGAACTCGCTCAGCGGCGAGGCCGGCGCGAGCAGGTCGACGAACTGCGCGGCGTGCGATTCGGTTGTCAGCGACATGTCCTTCGTTCCTCCGGTCGTGATGCACTCGAGCACCGATGATCATAGGGAATCTTAGGGCAGCCTAATCAAACAATCCCCCGCGGGTCGACAACCGGCCTCCCGCCCTGCATCGACCGGTAAGGTTACCCTATCCTGCCTGTGTTTCAATGAACTCATGCCGACGCATCTCGACGCCGCGACCGATCTGCTCGAAGGTTTCGCTCCCCACACCGACGCACAGGCACAGAAGTACCGCGACGCCGGCGTCTTCCTCGACCGCCCGTTGTTCGCCGGCCTCGATCTGGCCGCCGAGCGAACTCCCGACTCCCCTGCGCTGACCGACGCCTCCACCGACGGGCCGCGCACGCTCACCTATACCGAGTTCCGCGACGCCACCCTCCGTCGTGCCGCCGGTTTCGTCGCGGCCGGACTGCGGCCGACGCAACGGGTCGTGTTGCAGCTGAACAACTCCCTCGACTTCGCGGTCACCCTGTACGGCCTCCTACGCGCGGGTGTCGTTCCGGTGATGACGCTGCCCGCGCACCGGATCACCGAGATCGCCCATCTCGCAGCCGGTGCCGGCGCGGTCGCCTACATCGGTGAGGACGGCCGCCGGGGGTTCGACTACCGCGAGCTCGCGACCGAGCTGCAGTCACGGGTGCCCGACGTCGCGCAGGTCTTCATCTCCGGCGAACCGGGTCGATTCACACCGCTCCCCGACGCCGATCCCGCCTCGGTCGAGCTCCCGGCTGCCCCCGACGCCGGGCTACCCGCCCTGTTCCTCGTGTCGGGGGGCACCACCGGACTGCCGAAACTCATCGCGCGCACGCACGACGACTACGACCTCAACGCCCGGCTGTCCGCGGACGTCGCCGGCCTCACCGCCGACGACACCTACCTCGTCGCCCTGCCGGCCGCGCACAACTTTCCGCTGTGCTGCCCGGGAATACTGGGCGTCTTCGGTGCGGGCGGCCACGTCGTCTTCGCCGACAACCCCAGCCCGGACAACACTTTCGACCTCATCGAGCGGCACCGCGTCACGGTGACCGCGCTCGTCCCCGCGCTCGCGCAACTCTGGTGCGCGGCGACCGAGTGGGAGCCGGCGGACATCAGCTCCCTGCGCCTGCTGCAGGTGGGCGGCGCCAAACTGGCCCAGTCCGACGCCGTCGCCCTCGACGCGGCCCTCGGCCCCGTCGTCCAGCAGGTCTTCGGCATGGCCGAGGGGCTGATCTGCTACACCCGGACCGACGACCCACGCGACCTGGTCCAGCAGGTGCAGGGGGCGCCGATGTCGGAGCTCGACGAGGTGCGGGTGGTCGACGAGGACGGCGCCGACGTCCCCGACGGCACAGAAGGTGAATTGCTGGTACGCGGCCCGTACACGATCCGCGGTTACTACCGCGCCGCTGCCCACAACGAGAAGTCCTTCACACCGGACGGGTTTTACCGGTCCGGGGACAAGGTCACCCGGCTGCCGTCGGGGCACCTGGCCGTGACCGGCCGCATCAAGGACACCATCGTGCGCGCCGGGGAGAACGTCGCCGCCGACGACGTCGAGGAGAACCTCCTCGCCCACGATTCGGTCCGGCAGGTCGCGGTGGTCGGGCTGCCCGACGATGCGCTCGGTGAGAAGATCTGTGCGGCAGTCGTGCTCTCGCACGAACACCCCCCGGCCCGACCGCTCGAGCTGGCGACGATCCGTACGTTCCTCGCCGAACGCGGTCTCGCGTCCTTCAAACTGCCCGACGTGGTCCGCGTCGTGCAGACACTGCCGGTCACCGCAGTAGGCAAGATCGACAAAAAGGTGCTCCGCGAGACATTGCTGTCGGAGCCGTCGGCGGGCTGAGCCGAGTCGGAGCCCGTTCCTCACACCGGCGCGAGCGCGACCACCGCTCCCTCTAATCCGAAAGAAGCGCATAACCCCTGCTCCCTGAGGTGCGAGGAGCGATAGCGACGAGCCTCGAAGGGTCCGGCGAGGAATGTTCTGGAGCCGCCGAGGCTTACCTTCGGATCACACCGGCGCGAGCGGCACGATCCCGGGATGGCTGTCGAGGTAGCGCTTGGTGAACGTGCACACCGGCCGGAGGCGGGCACCCTGTTCGCGGGTGTATTGCACGGCGCTACGGGTGAGTCGCGTGGCGAGTCCGTGTCCGCTGTATTCGTCGTAGAGCACGGTGTGCAGCACGGTGATGGTGGTCTGACCGTCCGCCGACTCGGTCGAATAACCGAGCACGCCGACCAGGTCGCCGGCGACCCAGAGTTCGAATCGGTCGCGGTCGGGATTGTGTACCACCTGCGAGATCTGTTGCAGGATGGACTTTGCCGACTGTGGTGGTCGCTGACGATGCTTGCGTAGCACCCGACCCTCCTCACCTCGTGATCGCGGACATCGGATCACCGGCGCGTACCTGCCACACGCGACAGCGCCACCCCTGTGATCCGGGTCACACGGTACCTTACGGAACCGTAACTGCCGACCCCGATCGTGTGATCGTCGCAAATCGATACGGTCTTCCCCACCCGCACGACCCGACCGGACGATGCGATGTAGGGTGGCGGACGCACGACAACTACACACCGCGGGGGCTCTCACGATGACCGAGGGCTGAGATGGCGACGGGCGGTCGCCGACCGCTCGAACCTGTCCGGGTAATGCCGGCGTAGGGAGACCAGCCATGGGCACACGTGTATCCACCACCCGCAACAGCAGCGCACCCGCCGATTCCGGGTTCCTGACCCTCGGCCCGATCGAGGGCAGCGCCAAGCACTACCTCGCCGTCGACGACCTGCGTGTGCCGCAGCGTCGAATCCAGCTCACCAACGGCGAACACCTCGACGTCTACGACACCTCCGGCCCCTACACCGATACGGCGGCGCACATCGACGTCGAGAAGGGCCTCACCCCCACCCGCGACAGCTGGCATCGGCCCGACCCGATCGACGGCGCGAGCACCCAGCTGGCCTGGGCGCGTGCCGGCATCATCACCGACGAGATGCGGTTCATCGCCGCCCGGGAGGGCGTCGACGCCGAACGGGTCCGGTCGGAGGTCGCCATCGGCCGCGCGGTCATCCCGGCCAACCACCGCCACCCCGAGTCCGAACCGATGATCATAGGCAAGAACTTCGCGGTGAAAGTCAATGCGAACATCGGTAATTCGGCGGTGCGCAGCTCGATCTCCGACGAGGTCGAGAAGATGGTGTGGGCCACCCGCTGGGGCGCCGACACGATCATGGATCTCTCGACCGGCGCCGACATCCACACCACCCGCGAGTGGATCATGCGTAACTCGCCGGTCCCCGTGGGGACGGTTCCGATCTACCAGGCGCTGGAGAAGGTCAACGGCGATCCCGCCTCGCTGACCTGGGAACTGTATCGCGACACAGTCATCGAGCAGGCGGAGCAGGGCGTCGATTATATGACCGTCCATGCCGGTGTCCTGCTGCGCTACGTTCCGCTGACCGCGAAGCGGGTGACGGGCATCGTCTCGCGCGGCGGTTCGATCATGGCGGCCTGGTGTCTCGCGCACCACCGGGAGTCGTTCCTGTACACGCACTTCGACGAGTTGTGCGAGATCTTCCGCCGCTACGACATCACGTTCTCCCTCGGCGACGGCTTGCGCCCCGGATCGATCGCCGACGCGAACGACGAGGCCCAGTTCGCCGAACTCCGCACTCTCGGCGAGCTGACCGCGATCGCCAAATCGCATGGTGTGCAGGTCATGATCGAAGGCCCCGGGCACGTCCCGATGCACAAGATCGCCGAGAACGTGCGCCTGGAGGAGGAGCTGTGCGAGGAGGCCCCCTTCTACACCCTGGGTCCGCTCGCCACCGACATCGCGCCGGCCTACGACCACATCACCTCGGCCATCGGCGCGGCGATGATCGCTCAGGCCGGCACCGCGATGCTGTGCTACGTGACTCCGAAAGAGCATCTAGGACTTCCGGACCGCGACGACGTCAAGGTCGGCGTGATCACGTACAAGATCGCGGCGCACTCGGCCGACCTGGCCAAAGGCCACCCGCGGGCACAGGAACGCGACGACGCACTGAGCAAGGCGCGCTTCGAGTTCCGCTGGACCGACCAGTTCAATCTCGCCCTCGACCCCGACACCGCGCGCGCATACCACGACGAGACGCTACCCGCCGAGCCCGCGAAGACCGCCCACTTCTGCTCGATGTGCGGACCCAAGTTCTGCTCGATGCGGATCTCGGCGGACGTCCGCGCCTACGCCGAGGAGCACGGTCTCGTCACCGCGGACGACATCGACCGGACTATCGCCGAGGGCATGGCCGCGAAGTCGGCCGAGTTCGCCGAGGCCGGTAACCGCGTGTACCTCCCGCTCCAGACGACCGGCGGCGCCTGATGCGCACAGACGACGCACGACGACGCACAGTCGACGCGAATCAGCGCACGGTCGACGAACAGGCCTACACGGGACTCCCGCTGTCACCGCCCGGAACGGCCCCGGTACGGGTCCTGACCATCGCTGGTTCGGACTCCGGCGGGGGCGCGGGAATACAGGCAGACATGCGCACCTTCGCCCTGCTCGGGGTGCACGGGTGTGTCGCGGTGACCGCGGTGACGGTCCAGAACTCGGTGGGCGTGAGCGGGTTCGAGGAGATCTCACCGCAGACCGTGGCGGCGCAGATCGACTCCGTGTCCGGTGACATCGGTGTGGCCGCGGCGAAGACCGGGATGCTCGCGTCGGCGCCCATCATCGAGGCCATCGTCGAGCAGTGCCGCACGAGCGGTATCGGCCGGGACACATCCGTTCCGCTGGTGGTCGATCCGGTGTGCGCGTCGATGCACGGCAACCAGCTGCTCGCCGACTCGGCACTCGACACCCTGCGGCACAGCCTGTTTCCCCTCGCGACGGTGGTGACCCCGAACCTGGACGAGGTTCGCCTGATCACCGGGATCGAGGTCACCGATACCGCGTCGCAACGCGACGCGGCCAGGGCGCTGCTCGATCTCGGGCCGCGCTGGGCGCTGGTGAAAGGCGGGCACCTGCGAAGCTCGGACCACTCCCCCGATCTGCTCTACGACGGCGACCAGTTCATCGAGCTCAGCCACGAACGCATCGACACCCCGCATGACCACGGCGCCGGCGACACCCTCGCCGCCGCGATCGCATGCGCGCTGGCCCACGGGCACGACGTTCCCGCGGCGGTCGGCTTCGGCAAGGACTGGGTGACCCGCTGCCTGGCCGCTGCGTATCCACTGGGCGCCGGCCACGGTCCGGTCAATCCGCTGTGGCGTGTGGGCGCCGGGTCGGCGGACTGACGCGACGCCGGTCCCGAACCGGAGAACAGACAACGCTCCCCGACGGCGACCGGCGCCATCGGGGAGCGTTGTCTGTGTCGAGGGACCGTCAGGCGGTTCCGCTGAGGGCCTTGCTCTTCAAGTGCTCGAACTCCTGAGGTGTGATCGCGCCCGAGTCGAGCAGGTTCTTCGCGTCGGCGATCTGCTGGGTCGGCGAGGTGCCTGCGACGGACCGGATGTACTCGTCGGACGCCTGCTTGGCCTCGCTGTAGGCCTCACGCTGACGCTCGGCCATCCCCTTGCCCTTGGCGAGCAGGTACACGATGGCGGTGAGGTACGGGAGGAAGATCAAGAAGACAATCCAGGCCGCCTTCTGCCAGCCCGACGCGGCCTTGTCCCGGAACAGGTCGCTGATGATGTGCCACAGGACGATCAGGTAGGCCACGAACGCGAAGATGACGATCGTGTACCAGATGAAGTCCCAGAATGAATCCCACATCGGAGTGTCTCCCTTGTCTAGAAGAAATCGGCGAGTTCAGAGCCGAGCACATGAACCGTTATGAAGCATTACACAGCACCGACCTCGACACCGTGACGAACTGGAAAGATGTTCGTGAAATCGTGTGAAAAGACCATTGCGGGCGCAATTCCTCCGATTTCGCCCCTCACGATCACAACTTCGCGAAGGGCGACATGGAATCTCACCCGGTAGGTATCGAGAAGGTCGAGCTCGGTCTCGACACGTTCGGGGACATCACCGCCGAACCCGACGGCACATTGCGCTCGGGGTCGCAGACCCTGCGCGATCTGCTCGAGCAGGCCATCCTCGCCGACACGGTCGGCGTCGACTTCCTCGGTGTCGGTGAGCATCACCGGGACGACTACGCGGTGTCGGCACCCGAGGTCGTACTCGGCGCCATCGCGGCGCGCACCACCCGGATGCGTCTCGGTTCGGCCGTCACCGTCCTGAGTTCCGATGATCCGATCCGCGTGTTCCAGCGGTTCTCGACAGTCGATGCGTTGTCGTCGGGTCGTGCCGAGGTGATCCTCGGGCGCGGGTCGTTCACCGAGTCGTTTCCGCTGTTCGGTTTCGACCTCTCCGATTACGAGGAACTGTTCAGCGACAAGCTGGCCCTGTTCGCCGAACTGCGCACCGGCCGACCGGTCTCCTGGTCGGGTTCCACGCGCAGTCCTCTGCAGTCCCAGACGGTCTACCCCGAACTCGAGAACCCGCCCCTGCCGACGTGGATCGCGGTCGGCGGCAGCCCGGAGTCGGTGGTACGTGCCGCGTCGTACGGCCTGCCGCTCATGCTCGCGATCATCGGCGGCGACCCACTGCGCTTCAAGCCGTACGTCGATCTCTATCACCGCGCCCTGCGCGAGATGGACAAGCCGCTGATGCCCGTCGGCGTGCACTCACCGGGACATGTCGCCGACACCGACGCGCAGGCACGCGACGACCTGTGGCCGCACTACCGCGAGTACGTCGGACGCATCGGTCGCGAACGCGGCTGGCCGCCCCCGACCCGCATCGAGTTCGAGCGGTCGACCGGACCCGGCGGCTCGCTCTACGTCGGGTCGCCCGACACCGTTGCCCGCAAGATCGCGTCGACCGTCCAAGCTCTGGGACTGAGCCGATTCGACCTGAAGTACTCGCACGGGACACTCGGCCACGCCGAGCTCATGCGCAGTGTCGAGCTCTATGGGACGCAGGTCATCCCGCGGGTGCGCGAACTGCTCAGCGTCGGGTCAGGGTGAGCTGGAAGTCGCCCGCGGGATCGGTCCACGCCGACACGACGGACAGTCCGGCCGACTCGAGTTCTTCCGCGAGCGCCCCCGGCTGGAACTTGGTGCTGATCTCGGTGTGGATCTCGGTTCCCGCGGGCACCCGCCACGATCGGCCCAGCACACCGAAGTACGCGTCGACGTCCCGTCGGGCACGTAGCCACATCTCGACGCGGTGCTCGCCCGGATTCCAGCGGGCGATGTGTTCGAAGTCGTCGGCGTAGAGCCCGCGAGCGTCGAGGCCGGCACGGAGCACCTCGATCATGTTCCGGTTGAAATCGGCGGTCACACCGGCACTGTCGTCGTAGGCGGCGACGAGCCGCCCGGTGTCCTTGACGAGGTCGGTGCCGAGGAGAAAGTAATCACCCGGGGACAACGAGCCGACCATCGAGCGATAGAACTCCGCGCGCGCAGCAGGATCGAAATTGCCGATAGTGCCACCGAGGAACACCGCGAGGCGCGGGCCGTCGGCGGGCGGGAGATCCAGGTCGGGCTCGGTGAAGTCGGCGACCACGGGGACGACGTCGATCCCGGGATAGTCGACGGCGAGCACTTCGGCTGTCGTCGTGAGCATCTCGGTGCTGACGTCGACGGGGACGTAGGTCGGACGCTCACCGTCGGCGGCCGCGTCCACGAAGGCGTCGAGCAGCAGACGCGTCTTGGTCGATGTGCCCGAGCCCAGTTCGACGATGACGTCGGCACGGGTCGTCGAGGCGATCTCGGCCGACCGCGCGCGCAGGATAGCGGTCTCGCGGCGGGTGGGATAGTACTCGGGCAGACGGGTGATCTCGTCGAAGAGCTTGCTGCCGCGCTCGTCGTACAACCACTTCGTCGGGAGGACCGGCGGTTGCTGCCACAATCCCGAGAGTGCGTCTGCGGCAAGGCCCCCGATGGCCGTCTCCCCGGTGGTCGCCGTCACCGGGGTGTCGCTGTCGAGGCTCATCGGGCCAGCCGGAGTCCCGAGAAGACCCAGCGCGACGGCGCCGGGAAGAAGTTCCGGTACGTCAGTCGTTCGTGACCCACAGGCGTCACCGCGCTCGCCCCGCGCAGCACATGCTGGTCGGACATGAACTTGCCGTTGTATTCACCCACCGCGCCGTTGGCGGGCACGAAGCCGGGATAGGGCAGGTACGCACTGGCCGTCCACTCCCACACATCCCCGATCATCGCCGCACCGACGCGGCCGGGATGACATCGGTCCGGGTCGAGCAGGGCCCCGCGCTCGGTACCCAGTGAGCCGGCAGCGATCTCCCACTCGAATTCGGTGGGCAGCCGGGCCCCCGCCCAGCGGGCGTAGGCGTCGGCCTCGTAGAACGAGACGTGCAGGACGGGCTCGTCGGGCACGATCCGCCGCCGACCGGACAGGGTGTACGTCGTCCAGTCCGACGGGTCGGTGGAGCGCGCACCCGTTTCGTCGCGCCAGTATCCCGGTGCGTCCCATCCGGTCTGGCGGATGGTCGCCCACCCGTCGGACAACCAGAATTCGGCGCGCCGGTAACCGTCGTCGGCCATGAACTCCAGCCAGTCGGCGTTGGTGACCGCGCGGTCGGCGATCTCGAAGTCCTCGAGATACACCCGGTGTCGGGGGCCCTCGTTGTCGTACGAGAACCCGCTGCCCAACGCGCCGATCTCGTTGACGCCCCCCTCGAACTGCCGCCAGCCCAACGCTTTCGCGATGCCCGGTTCGTCGGGTTCGCGATCGACGTACACCGGCCCGAACGCATTCGTGGAGAAGAGATGCTTGATGTCCATGAGCAGCAGCTCCTGATGCTGCTGTTCGTGATTGAAGCCCAGTTCGACGAGTTCGAGCGCGGCCTCGTCGAGGTCTCCGCGTTCGAGAAGGTCCACCATCGCGGCGTCGACATGCTCACGGTAGCGGGTCACATCGCGGACACCCGGCCGCGTGACGAGGCCGCGATCAGGTCGTGGATGCCGTTCTCCCACAGCCTCGTAGTAGCTGTTGAACAGGTACCGGAACGTGTCGTCGTAGACCTTGTACGCGGGGTCACGCCGCAGGATGAACTCCTCGAAGAACCAGGTGACGTGCGCCCGGTGCCATTTCGCCGGGCTCGCCTCGGTCATCGACTGCGGTGTCTGGTCCTCGGGCGAAAGCCGTTCGGACAGCGTGTCGGTCAGGGCGCGGACGTCGAGGTAGCGACGCGCGACATCGGTGACGACACCGTTCGCCGGCGGGCTCTCGGCGGACCGGGTGTCTGTGGACTGGGGACGAACCGACGGTTCGGTGATGCTCACTGGATAACCTCCCGTGGCAAAGCCTGGAGCGGCCGGCGACGACTTCGCCGATCTCCGCATCCATCGTCATGACGCTTGCCGTTCCTGTCAACGCACACGCGCTTGATAGGCCTCGACGTGTCGTCGTCAACTCGGGGTTGACGCGATCGACTCGTCAACCTACGGTTGACGCATGCCCCAGAATTCAGTCTCCATCCGCCTCGACGACCTGATCCATGCCATCCGCAAGGTCCACGAGGACCCGCTGGACCAACTCTCCGACGCAGTGGTCGCCGCCCAGCACCTGGGCGACATCGCCGACAGCCTGATCGGTCACTTCGTCGACCAGGCCCGCCGCTCGGGAGCATCGTGGACCGCCATCGGCACCAGCATGGGCGTGAGCAAACAGGCCGCTCAGAAGCGGTTCGTCGATCGGGTGTCGTCCGCGGGCGAGAACGATGCTCCCGGCGCGGACAACCCGTTCTCGCGTTTCACACCTCGGGCCGCGAACGTACTGATGGCCGCGAACGCGGCAGCTGCCGCGGGCCGTGCCGAGCACGTGACCCCGGCCCACATCGCGCAGGCCCTCACGGCCGAACCGAAGTCCCTCGTGTTCCATGTGTTGCGGGACTCCGGCGTCGACGCCGACACCTGGCGTGCGGCCATCGCGCCGCTGCTCCCGGCACCGCGGGACATCGCCGACGACGAAGCAACGAGCGTGGTGCCCTACGACGACGCGTCGAAGTCGGTCTTGGAGTCGACCGTCGGCGCCGCCCTCGATCTCGGGCACAACTACATCGGCACGGAGCATCTCCTGCTCGGCTTCTTCGCCGATGGCACGCTTGCCGAGGCGATGAGCGCGCTGGGCCTCACGGCCGACGCCGTCCGCTCGACCATCGTCGCGACGTTGGCGCAGGTACTGGAGCAACCCGGCGCCGGGAGCGAAGCGAGCGGGCCGAATCAAACCGGCCCCGGGAGCGAAGCGAGCGGGCCGAATCAAGCCGGCGCCGGGAGCGAAGGGAGCGGGCCGGGTCAGACCGACTAGTCCGAATCGGAGATGTAGTGCACCGCAGCCTCTTCCGCGGAGGCTCCGGCGCCGTCGATCCCGGCGTCCTCGGCGACGGCGTCCGACTCGGTGTCGATACCCGATCCGGCGTCCGGGGCGATGAGACGTCCGGCGCGGCGGTCCCCGACCTCGTCGTCTTCCTCGAACTCGTCGTCACGATCGGAATCGTGTGCGCGCCAGTCGGTCCGCGCACGTTCCTCGGCGGTGATCTCGTCGAGCGGATCGACCGCTCCGACGTCGGGTTCCTCTTCGGCCAGCCGCTCGTCGAGCGTCTCGCCCTCGGCCTGCTCGCGAGAGGTCAGCCCGTGGACGGCGCCCTTGGGCGCATAGTCGGGCGGTGAGTACCCCTCGTCGAGGACGTCGTCGACGCCGCGGTCGTCCAGAGTGTCCTCCGGCTGCAGTTGGTCGTCCTCGTCCAGGCTGTACTCGCCGTCCGAACCCTCCGGGGTGCTACCGATGTCGTCCTTCATCCTTGCCACGATGCCAGCCCGCCGGGAGTCCTGCCAGGACGACCCGATGGCGCGACGTGGCCGACCGCTGTCGGTCGCGCTCACCCGGTTCGGCCGAATCGCCGATGCCGGCGTGCCGGATCGGCGACAATGTCGAGGGTGATCGAGGAAATGCAGGCCGAGGCCCGGGCGCTGCTCTCGGCCGGTGAATACGACCACGCGCTGGCCGAGTTCTCCGTGCTCCGCGAGATCAGATCGCGCCGCGAGGGACCGTATTCGGTGATGTATCTGTCCAATCTGCACGACTGCGTCCGCTGCATGTCCCATCTCATGCTGTGGTCCGACGCCAGCCACCTGTGTCGTGAACTGCACGGCAAGTACGTGCGCACGCACGGGCGCGCCGAAGCCGACACGGTCGACGTCGCGAAGCACTGGGCTTGGGCGCTCGTGCACCTGCACGACTATTCGCCGGCCGTCCGGTTGTACCTGCTGACCGCCGACGCGCTCTGGGAGTCCGATCCCGCCCAGGCGCAACGTCTGCTCGGCGCGGCGGTGGTCCACCGGCACGACACCGATCCCCTCGCGCTGATCTCGCCGGGACTCATCGACGGAGTCGGACTCCGTCACGCCGACGAGGAGCGAGAACTGCTCACGCGCCTGGTCGATAGGTTGGCCGATGGTGGCGGCGCCCCGGCGAGCGCGACCACCATCGACGGTCTGGCTCTGGTGTGAGCCGTCAGACGACGTCTCGGCGTCGGCGTCGCATGATGTAGCTGTCGGCGCCCATCCGGCCGGCCGAGGTGTAGCCGACGGCCAGCAGGCCCGCGATCAGCGCGAGCGGCCACTCGTAACCGCCGTCCATGTTCCAGAACCCGGCGTCCCAGTGCACGAACACGATCGCGCCGATCATATCGGCGATCAGCAGGGTCGCGACGATGGGCAGCAGCAGTCCGAGGATCAGCAGGATGCCGCCGATCAGCTCGACCCATGTCGCGTAGTACGCGGCGAGCTCTGGGTAGGGGATGTCCATGCCGGCCGGGCCGAATGCCGCCTTGGTGGCGTCCATACCCTGGGTGACCAGCTTCTGCCACCCGTGGGCGATGAAGATGATGCCGAGTATCAGGCGCGCGAGAAACTGCGCCACACTACCGAATCCGCTCATTCCGCACTCCTCGAATCGATCGGGCGGGCCGGCTGTGCCGCCGCCAGGTACTCTCTCAGTGTCCGGGACAGCATCGCCCCGTCGCGGGTGAACAGCCGAATCGAGACGTCACCACCGAACCGCAACCGCTTCGTGACCGGTCGCAGCGCGTCGCCGACGCGACTCGTCGAGGCGCGCCGCCGCACGTCAGCCCGCCGGGGCAGAACGGAGTAGGAGTCGAGAGTGCCGGGAAAGTCTGGGCTGGGTTCACGTGGCAACTCCGGGCAACCCGTGCTGGGGGCACCCGCCGACGTCCTCGATACATATCTGCCCGACAACGGCAATCTGGGCTATCGCATCTCTCGATACGATCTGGAACTCGAGTACAAGGTGTCGAGCAATCGACTCGAGGGCACCGCGATCCTGACCGCGACGTCGTATGCCGAGCTCAAGCGTTTCACCCTCGACCTGGCGAGCTCGCTGTCGGTGCAACGGGTGTCGGTCAACGACAAGCGCGCCCGCTATTCGCATCGTCGGCACAAGCTGACCATCACCCCCGACACTCCACTCCCCCCGGGCGGGGCGATGACCGTCACCGTCCGATACCACGGCAGTCCGCATCCGATCCGCGGCCCGTGGGGTGAGGTCGGTTGGGAGGAACTGACCGACGGCTCGCTCTGTGCGAACCAGCCCAACGGGGCGGCGTCGTGGTTCCCCTGCGACGACCACCCGAGCGCCAAGGCGCCGTACCGGATCTCGATCACCACCGACAGCCCGTATCACGCGCTCGCCAACGGCGTCCTGGAGTCCAAGCGGGTCCGCGCCGCGCAGACCACCTGGGTCTACGAGCAGGTGGAACCGATGCCCACCTACCTGGCGTCGATCCAGATCGGTCAGTACAAGCAGATCTCGTTGGCGTCCAAACCGATTCCGGTCTCGGGCCTCGTCCCCTCGCGACTCGAGGAGAACTTCGGGGTCGATTTCGGTCAGCAGACCGAGATGATGTCCGCGTTCGTCGAGATGTTCGGGCCGTATCCGTTCCCCCAGTACACCGTCGTGGTCACCGACGACGAACTCGAGATCCCCATCGAGGCACAGAGTTTCTCCACCTTCGGGGCCAATCACTGCGACGGCAGCCGGCACGCGGAGCGGTTGATCGCCCACGAGCTCGCGCATCAGTGGTTCGGCAACTCGGTGACCGCGGCCCGCTGGCGCGACATCTGGCTCCACGAGGGTTTCGCCTGTTACGCCGAGTGGCTGTGGAGTCAGCACTCGGGCGGCCGCAGCGCCGACGAATGGGCGCGTCACTACTACGCGAAACTCGAATCGTCGCCGGTGCGTGTGCCACTCACCGATCCCGGTCCGCGCAAGATGTTCGACGACTGGATCTACAAACGCGGCGCACTCACCCTGCACGCACTGCGGCTGACCATCGGTGACGGCGACTTCTTCGCGCTGCTGCAGCGGTGGACCGACAAGTATCGGTACGGCTCGGTGACCACCGAGGACTTCATGGCGCTCGCCGCCACCCACTCGTCGAAGCCGCTCAAGGATCTCTGGGACGACTGGCTGTTCACGCCCGAGTTGCCGCCGTTCCCGGGTCCTTCCTGAACCGTTCGATGACGACCGATCCGACGACGCCGGGTCCGGACGCCGGTTCGGCCAGTCCGCCAGGCGACACCGACGCACGGTCACTGGGCCGGGTCACGATGGCGACGATCGTCGCGGCCGCGTCGGGGTATGTCGTCCTGCTCTTGGCGGCCAGGCATCTCGGGGCCGTCGGTTACGGCGTGTTCGCCGTGTTCTGGGCCGCCTACGGCCTGGTGACCGGGGCGCAGAACGGGCAACTGCAGGAGACGACGCGGGCGGTCCGGACCGCCGCATCGGAGGGGCTCGCACGGTCGCGCCCGTTGCTGGTCAATGCGGGCATCGGGCTCGGCCTGGCCGTTCTGGTCGTCGCGACGTCACCGTTGTGGAGCTCACGGGTGTTCACCGCGGATCGCGGCCTGTCGGTGCTGCTGCTCGCCGTCGGCGTGGCGAGCTTCGCGGTGTACGCGCACCTGTGCGGAGCGTTGTCGGGGCGGCTGGACTGGTCGTCGTTCGCGGTGCTGCTGTCGGTCGACGCGCTGATCCGGCTCGCTGGTGCCGGTGTCGCGGTCGCGGCCGGCTGGGGCGTCACCGCGTTCCTGGTCGTCACCGTCGTCGGGTCGGTGTCGTGGTGCCTGCTGCTCGTGGTGTCGGCCTCGGCCCGCCGTGCCATCGGCGTCGCCGGCGACGTCGCGCCCCGACGTCTGACGGGCAACACCCTGACCGCGATGGCCGCCGCCGCCGCGAGCGCAGTCCTCGTCATGGGTTTTCCCGTGCTCATCAACCTGACCACCGACCTGCGTGGCGGCCCCGACGCCGACGACGTCCGGACTATCGGCGCGCTGATCCTCGCCGTCACCCTGACCCGCGCACCACTACTGGTGCCGCTCAACAGCTTTCAGGGTGTGCTGATCTCGAGGTTCGTCGACCGCCGGGACCACCGCCTCGCCGCGCTGGGTGCTCCCCTCGGGATCGTCGCCGCGGTCGGTGGCGTCGGGGTGACGGCCGCGTGGCTGGTGGGCCCGTGGTTGCTGCGATCGGTGTTCGGCGCCGACTTCGATCTCGACGGTGTGGTCGTGGCGATGCTGACGCTCGGCGCGACGTGCCTGGCGCTGCTGACGGTGACCGGCGCCGCCGCGATCGCCGCGGGCGCCCACCGCTGGTACGCGGCCGGATGGTGGGTGTCGACCCTGGTCGCGATCGCGATGTTGCTGCTGCCGCTCGACGTCGCGACCCGGACCTGCGTCGCCCTCGTCGTCGGACCCCTGGTCGGCCTCGGCGTTCATCTCGTCGGGGTGCTGCGGGCCTGACCCTTCGTGACGCTCGCAAGCTCGCTCCTCAGGGAGCATGGGGTCGGCTCGCAAGCTCGCCCCTTAGTACCTGCGGCCTCGCGGCCGTCGTTGACCGAAAGAACCGCATAACCCCTGCTCCCTGAGGTGCGAGGAGCGCAAGCGACGAGCCTCGAAGGGCTGGTGAGGCGCGCTACGAGCCCTTCGAGGCTCGCTTCGCTCGCACCTCAGGGAGCAGGGGTTAAGCTCGCTTCGCCCGCACCTCAGGGAGCAGGGGTTGGGCTCGCTTCACACGCACCTCGAGGAGCGGGGGGCGCTCCTAGCCCCCGGACGAACCCCGCAACCGGCCGAGGCCCGCCCCGACGCGAGCCGAGAGGTGGTTCAGCCTCGACGTCGCGTGCCACCTGGCGGCGCGTGCCGCCTTCGGCCAGCCGTGCGCCTCGCAACGCTGCGCTTCGTCGGCGAAGAATCGGTTCTCCTCGGCGAACCGCCGACCGTCGACGGCCTGCACGGAACTCACCGAGGCGCGGTGCCTGCGGTAGGCGAAGACCACCTCGGGGTCGTAGACCAGTGACCCGCCGGCGCTCGCCAAATCAACGAGGAGTGCGAGATCGAGGACGATCTCGAGTCCGGGCCGGAACCCGACCTCGCGCACGGCGGCGGTCCGCCACAACAGGGACGGAAAGTAGGTCCAGTTGCCGTGGTACAGCGAGGTGGCCAGCTGTTCCCCGGACAGCACGGTCGCCCGCGGCGGCGCGAGAACCGACTTGATCCGGTCACCGAGCGGCGTGACCGGTTGTCCGTTCTCGTCGATGACGTCGACGCCGGGCGCGATGACCGCGGCGTCGGGATGGTGGCGGGCCATCGTACGGACGGTGGCGAGGTAGGCACGGTGCATCACGTCGTCGCACCCCATGACCACGAACCAGTCGGCGGTGACCAGCTCGACGCAGCGCCGGAAGTTCCCGTTCACGCCGAGGTTGGTCTCGTTGCGGAGGTACCGGACCCGGGCGTCACCGAGCGACTCCAGCCAGTGCCGCGGCGTCGGATCCGGGTAGCAGTCGTCGACGACGACGAGCCGAAGGTCCGGGTCGTCTTGGTCGAGCACACTGGTGACGGCTTGCCGGAACTGGGCGACGTCGCCGTAGAACGGCATCATCACGTCGATCGTCACCGCACAAGACTAACCAGGTCCGATCACCACGCGGCCCCCGAGGCGTGCCGGGCGGCAGACCCCGCGCGGAAGCGGGTTAGGGTTGTTGACCATGGCCGACCCCAGTACCAACGCCGACGTGTGGCTGGTGGTACCCGTTTTCAACGAGGGCCAGGTGATCCGCGAGGTGGCGGCCAAGGCCCGCGAGACGTTTCCCAACATCGTCTGCGTCGACGACGGCAGCTCGGACAACTCGGCCGAGGAGATCCGGGCCGCCGGGGTGCATCTGGTTCGGCACCCGGTGAACCTCGGTCAGGGCGCCGCGATCCAGACCGGCGTAGAGTACGCGCGTCGCCGGCCGGGGGCACGGTTCTTCGTGACCTTCGACGCCGACGGACAGCACCGGGTCGACGACGTGTCGGCCATGATCGAGCGCTTACGACGCGAGCCGGTCGACATCATCGTCGGGACCCGCTTCGCCGACGGTCGCAGCGAATCGGTTCCGATCCTGCGCCGGATGGCGTTGCGCACCATCGTGTTCCTGAGTCCGCGCACCCGTCGCCTCGGATTGTCCGACGCACACAACGGACTTCGGGCCTTCAACAAGACCGTGGCCGATCAGCTCGACCTGCTCATGAGCGGGATGAGCCACGCGTCGGAGTTCATCGCGCTCATCGATCACCATCGGTGGCGGGTGGCCGAACAACCGGTGACGATCCTTTACACCGACTACTCGCGCGCGAAGGGACAGTCGCTGATCAACGGGGTCAACATCGTCGCCGATGGCCTGTTCCACACCCGGATGAGGAAGTGATGCCACGATGATCTGGTTCCAGATCCTCGCGATCCTCGGTCTGGTCGCGCTCGTCGGTTTCTTCGTGGTGAACCGGGGCACGGCCCGCGCGTCGGCAGGCGTGAAGCTGCTGTTCGTCGCGTTCATCGGCTTCGGCCTCTACGCGATGCTGAGGCAGGACGACGTCACGTGGGTGGCCAACAAGATCGGCATTCAACGCGGCCTCGACCTGGTCCTGTTCCTGCTGGTCATCGCGTTCGCGTTCACGACGGTGTCGACGTATCTGCGGTTCCGCGACCTGGAGGTCAAGTACGCGCGGCTGGCCCGTGCGATCGCGCTGCAGGACGCGGAGCGCGAGAACCATCCCGGAACGGGCGACTAGCTCCGGACCGTCATCGACTGCGCCACGGCACTACCCGACTCCAGCCGATCGTTCGCACCATCGGCGGCGGAACGGCTTTCGGCCGCGGCCACCTGGAACATGGTGGCGACGATGGAGGCGTACAACACCAGCTCACCGAAGTTGCCGAGCCAGAGAACCGACATGCCCGCGGCCGCGGTGACCAGCATCGTCACCGAGCCGAGCAACAGCCAGAGCGACCGCACCTGACGCCACGTGGTCATCCCGATCGCGATGAGGATCAGCACGGTGCCCAGAGCGGGGACCGGCGGGCCGGCAGCGGCGGCGTTGGCGTACCGCAGCGCATCACCGTCGGTCGCCGGCGTCAGCTCCAGCGCCACGAAGCACTCGACGATCCCGACTGTGATGTATCGGGACATCGGTGACGTTTCTGCATCTGGACATTGGTGACACTTGGTGTGTCAGGACTTCGGTGACGGTGCGGTCTTCTTGGTGGGGCGTGGGCCGCGGGGTTGTCGATTTCCGACGTAGGTGATTCCTGGGGCGGGTCGGGGGTGTTCGACGAGGACTTCGCCTTCGGTGTTGGCGATGACGATTGTGTTGTCGTCGGTGACAACGAGGACCTGGTCGAAGGCGTGGTCCACATCGACCATGTAGGTGACTGCGTCCACGCTGATGGTGCCGGAGGTGCTGACAGTTCTGGCCAGGACGCCGTCGGGTAGGTCGGTGGGTTGCCGCTGTGCGGGCCGAGGGCGTGGTGTCGGCGGATCGAGCAACGGCCGACCGAATTTGGGGTGTGGCGCGTCGGCTTTCGGTGTTGCCTGCCAGGCGGTCAACGGTGTGACCCGCCCGGGCAGTCCTTGGTGAGGCCGCTCGGTGTTGTAGATGTGGTCGAACGCGTCGACCTGGGCCTGCAACTCGGCCAGGGTGTCGGCAAGTGGCTGTTTGTCCAGGTAGCGGAACAGTGTCTGGTGGAAGCGTTCGTTCTTGCCCTGCGTGGTGGGCTTGTAGGGCTTGCCGGTGATTGTTTCGACTCCGAGCGCGTGGGCGTGTTCGACGAGTTGACCGATGCGGCCGCGGCGTGAGGGGTTGAAAGCGGGCCCGTTGTCGGTGAGGAGTCGCTGGGCCACGCCGTGAGCGGTCACCGCCTTGTCGAACACCGCGATCGCGGCGTCGGAGGTCTCACCGGCGGCCACGTAGGAGCCCACGGCGTAGCGAGAGTGATCGTCGATCAGTTGCAGGATGACGCACGTACGTCCGCCGGTCAGAACGTATTCGGTGCCGTCGAGTTGCCAGCACGCATTCGGTGCGGGATAGACGAACCGCCGCCACGCCGAGTGGGGCTTCTTTCTCGGTTCACGCCGGGCTACTCCGGCATCGCGGAAGATGCGGGCCAGCGATGCTGTCGAGGGGACCTGTGCCATGCCCATCGACCGCATCTTGTCGTGCACGCTGATCGGTCCGTGGTCCAGACCCGACCTTTCCAAGGCGGCGCGCACCGCCACCGCTTGTGACTTGACCTCGTCACTGAGCGCTGACGGGCTCGACTTTGGGCGGCGGGTCCGCGGTTCGAGGGCTGCCGCGGGCCCCTCGACTTTGGCGCGTTTACGCAGCTCGTAGAACGACTTTCGAGAAATTCCGTGTTCGACGCAGAATGTTGAGACCGCTCCGCGGGGTGCATCATCAGGCCACTGCGAGATAGCTAGCCGGACGACAGGGTCGATAGGTTCATTAACAGCCACCGTCTGAGCGTTGAATGCGGCACGTGAGCTGACCCGAGGATGGCGGTTCGATCGGAGCCCAACCGGTTGCTTGTCGTGGACACCAACGCGAAAGCGCAAGCCTGCTTCCAGGTCGGCCACCTTGTCGCCTGCATCGACGTGTGTCAATATTGACGCGTGTCGAATAAGAATCTCCTGCTGCCACCCGGCCGCGGCCTCAGTAGCGACGAGACCGGGGCTGTCACCCCACTGTTGAAGGCACTCGCTGATCCGGTTCGACTGCGGTTGCTGTCGGAGGTCGCTGCGCATCCGGGCGGCGAGGCGTGCGTGTGCGACATCTCCGGGCCGTTCGAGCTGTCGCAGCCGACGATCTCGCACCATCTGAAGGTGCTGCGCCAGGCGGGTCTGGTGACCAGCGAGCGCCGCGCGACCTGGGTGTACTACCGGGTGAACACCGAAGCGCTGCAACAACTGTCGGGCCTGCTGGGCGATCTCGCCACGGTCGTGGGGGAAACGCGGTCGTGTGAGGCCGACCAGTGACCGCCACCGACACCGCGGTCGCGGGCAAGTTGTCGACGCTGGACCGGTTTCTGCCGGTGTGGATCGGCGCCGCGATGGTCGCCGGACTGCTGCTCGGTCGAGTCGTCCCCGGCCTGGGTGACACTTTGGCGGCGGTCGAGCTCGACGGCATCTCGCTGCCGATCGCCCTCGGATTGCTGATCATGATGTATCCGGTGCTGGCCAAGGTGCGCTACGACCGACTCGACTCGGTCACCGGTGATCGTCGCCTGCTACTCGGGTCGTTGGCGTTGAACTGGATCATCGGACCGGCGTTGATGTTCGCGCTGGCCTGGCTCCTGCTCCCGGATCTGCCGGAGTACCGGACCGGACTGATCATCGTCGGCCTGGCCCGATGCATCGCGATGGTCATCATCTGGAACGACCTGGCGTGCGGCGACCGCGAAGCCGCTGCTGTTCTCGTCGCACTGAACTCGGTGTTCCAGGTGGTCATGTTCGCCGTGCTGGGTTGGTTCTACCTCTCGGTGTTGCCCGGATGGCTGGGCCTGGAGCAGACCACCATCGACACCTCGCCGTGGCAGATCGCGAAGTCGGTGCTGATCTTCCTCGGTATACCCCTGGTCGCAGGCTTCCTCACCCGCCGCATCGGCGAGCGAACCAAAGGCCGCGACTGGTACGAGTCCTCGTTCCTGCCGCGTCTCGGGCCGTGGGCCCTTTACGGGTTGCTGTTCACCATCGTCATCCTGTTCGCGTTGCAAGGTGAGCAGATCACGTCGCAGCCGTGGGACGTCGTGCGGATCGCTCTGCCGCTGCTGATCTACTTCGCGGTGATGTGGGGCGGTGGGTTCGTGCTTGGGGCCGCGATGGGGCTGGGGTATGCGCGAACCACCACGCTGGCGTTCACCGCCGCGGGCAACAACTTCGAGCTCGCCATCGCCGTCGCGATCGCCACCTACGGTGCAACATCCGGCCAGGCCCTGGCCGGAGTCATCGGACCACTCATCGAGGTCCCCGTCCTCGTCGCCCTCGTGTACGTGTCCCTGGCACTGCGGAAACGCTTCACCACCCCAACCACTGCCTCCAGCCCGGATGTGTCGAAGGAGCCGGCTCGCGATGCCTGAGGATCTGTTGGACGAGCAGCTAAGTCGCAGTGAACACCGCGCGCAGCCCGAACTGTTGATGCCCCATGCCGTGCTCGCCCGTACCGCCGCTGACCTGGCCGCCAAGTATGAGGGGGTGGTGTCTCGCCAGACGGTGGAACGCTGTGTGTTCGAGTCCTACACCGCCTTACGGCGCACCTCCCGGGTGCATGCGCACCTGACGACCTTGGCGGGCAGGTTCGCGGCTGATCGGTTACGCGCCCTGGCCCAGTCCGATGGATCGGTGCCCAAGGATGTGCCCGAAGTTCTGTTCGTCTGCGTCCAGAACGCCGGCCGCTCACAGATGGCCGCCGGATTGTTGACCCACCACGCCGCCGGGCGGGTACACGTGCGCTCCGCCGGGTCAGCCCCCGCGCACTCGATCAACCCGACCGTCGTCGAAGCAATGACCGAGATCGGCGTCGACATGGGCACGCAGTACCCCAAACCGCTCACCGACGATGTAGTCGCCGCCGCCGACGTGGTCGTAGCCATGGGTTGCGGCGACGCGTGTCCGATCTATCCCGGCAAACGCTATCTGGACTGGACGGTCGCGGACCCCCAGGGCCGTCCCCTCGACGAGGTTCGCGCGATCCGCGACGATCTTGACGCCCGAGTTCGTGGTCTTCTCACCGAACTCACCACCGAACGTGTGTGACGTATCTGATGTTCCTTCACAGCTGAAAGGGCTTGTGTCTCATGTCTACATCTCGACCTAGGGTGCTATTTGTGTGTGTCCACAACGCTGGCCGCTCGCAGATGGCCGCCGGTTTCCTCACCGCCTTGAGCCAGGGCAGCGTCGAGGTCCGCTCCGCCGGATCTGCTCCCGCCGACTCCATCAACCCGGCCGCGGTCGAGGCGATGGCTGAAGTCGGTATCGACATCTCCGCACAGTCACCGAAGATCCTCACCCCCGACACCGTCGAATCCTCCGACGTCGTGATCACCATGGGCTGTGGCGATGCGTGCCCGGTGTTCCCCGGCGTCAGCTACCGGGACTGGGCTCTCGACGACCCAGCCGGCCAAGGCATCGACGCGGTCCGCCCCATCCGCGATCAGATCCGCGGACTCGTCGCGAACCTCCTCGACGAACTGGTACCCGCCGACCAGCAGGTCGGCCAATGAGCACACCACCGCAGGTGTTGTTCGTGTGCGTGTCCAACCGCGGCAAATCGGTGATGGCCGAACACCTCACACCGACAGTCACCGACCGGATCACCCCATCCTCAGCCGGCACCAACGCGAAAATCGGCGGCCAGGTCAACGAACTGTCCGCCCAGGTACTCGCCGAAGTCGGCGCCGACGTCGTCGGACATCAGCCGCGGCAACTCACCGATGAACTGATGCAAGCCGTGGACCTGGTCGTGGTGGTCGGCACCGCCGAGGTCACCCCACCCGACGGCGTCGCCCTCGAAGTGTGGGACACCGACGAACCCTCCGGACGGGGCATCGACGGTATCGAACGAATGCGGCTGATCCGCGACGACATCACCAACCGGATCCGCGCCCTCGCCGACCGCATCGCGCGGTAGGCGAGAACGCGAACCGAGGCTGTCAGCAGCAGGCTGTGCGCGCCTCGGCCTGGTCTGCGGCGTTGCCGCCGCAGCACACCGAACCCTGCTCGGCGTCCTCGGTGGCGTTCTGTTCCAACAGTTTCGGGCTGGTCCCGAACGTCTCGGAGTCAGCCAGCACGGTGTAGACCTCCCACTTCTCCTTCGCCGGCCCGGTCACCCACACCTTGTCCTGCGTCGCGAAACAACAGGTGGAGTTGATCTCCTCCTGGGTGAATAGACCCTCCCCGGACAACCGGGCGATCTCGGCGTGCACCTTCTCGCTCGACTCGACCTCGACGCCGAGATGGTTGATCGTGCCGCCCTGGCCGGGATTCTCCAGCAGCACCAGCTTCAGTGGCGGCTCGACGATCGCGAAGTTGGCGTATCCCGGCTTGCGCTTGGCCGGGGTGGTGTTGAACAGCTTGGAGTAGAACTCGATCGCGGTATCGAGATCATCGACATTGAGCGCGAGCTGCATACGGGACATGACCATCACCTTCACCTGTGAGACATATATCGAACTACTGACACCTGCAGGGTGCCACCTTTTCGACATATGTCAAGTACCAGGGTATGGTCGGGTCATGCCGAAGGCCCTGCCGATGGTCGACATCAGTGCCCCGATCTGCTGTGCGCCCGTGTCGGCGGCCCCTCTCGATGACGACACCGCCCTAGAAATCGCTCTGCGGCTCAAGGCGCTGGCCGATCCGGTCCGGATCAAACTCGTCTCGATTCTGCTCACTGACACCGGTGAGGGGATCTGCACCTGCGACCTCGCGACCGCGGTCAGCCTCACCGAGGCCACCACGAGCCACCACCTGGGGCAGCTCCGCGAGGCCGGCATGGTCGCACCTGACCGACGAGGGATGAACGTCTACTACCGTGCCCGGCCAGAGTCGTTGGAAGCGCTGCGCAGCGTTCTCAGCGCCATCACGGGGTGCTGCTGAACCGTCGCAGGCGCGGTCAGTTGAGCACCTGCGTCAGCCCCCCCTCAGCGGCAACCGCGCCACGCAACGCAAGGCACATAGCGGTGCGTGGCGGAAACCAAATGAAGAAGTGTCACCACCAAGACCCCTCACACTGTCACCAGTGTCTTGATGCGGAAGTGACACCGATGTCCTGCGAGATGACACTCGACGATCCCGACGACCACCAATGCGGCGACGAGAACGGCCCCGACCACGACCACCGGACGACTCCACCGCACCCCCAGACGCCAAGCGAGCACGGCCGCGGCGACAACGATCAGCGGAGTCATCAGCCCGTGAATCCAGAAGCGGGGCAGATTGATCGCGTACAGGAGGTCACCGAAGCCGACGAACCGTCCCACCGCAACCGCCATGTTGTCGAATGTCAGTGCCACGCCGAGCAGGACCACCAACCAGGTCACGGCCCCACCCGACCGCCTCAGGCGGAACGCACGCGCGGTCAACGCGATCATCCCCAGCCCTATCGCGGCCATGATCGCCGAATTTCCCATCAGTCCAGTGAGCATCAGCTCGCCACCTCCCATCGCTCAGCTTACTGAACGATTCGGAGCCGTCACCCTCACGGACTGCCCTCCCGGACACAGTTTCGCCAACCCCTTGCGTCTACGTATACATCTACATATAGTTACCGCATGCCCAACAAGACCATCTACGTCTCCGACGAGGACCTCAAAGTCCTCGAACGCGCTCAACAGGTGTCAGGAGGCAATCTCTCCGGCGCAGTCGTCGAGGCACTGCGCGCGTACGTGCGGGCGGCCGACTACCGCGACGCCGGTTACGACGAGGTCGTCCTGCGCGACGGTCCCGACGGAGTGCGTCGTAAACGGTTCTTCGGCAGACTCCTCGCCGAGGAGACCGAGTACGACGAAACCACCGGCAATGCAACCAAATTGACCGCATACGGAGGGCGGACCGGCAAGATCGTCCTCGCGGTCCACCACGTCGACTGGGCGAACTACGGGGTGACACATCGCCAGAAGACCGGTAACTGGCTGAAAGACCTGACCGGCCTTCCCAGTGTCCGCAGCCTGTTCACCGCCGACCTACCCGACTGGGGTGACTACCGCGTCGACATCGTCGACTCTCCCGACCAGCTCAAACCGCTTGTTCCCGAACGCTTCTACGCACGTACCGCAGCCGCCCTCCGACCCGAGGTCGAAGACCTGGACGTGTGAACCCCACCCGACCGCACCGCTAGAACCACCGAGTACTTCCCGGCGACGTCCATCAGGGACGGTCGTCTACCCACATATGCATATATGCGCATGAGTTTATGCCTGGACCCATCAACGACAGGGAGCAAGATCATGACAACAACCGCCATCCGCGCCACCGGACTCACGAAGTCCTTCGGCGACCACACCGTCCTCGACGGTATCGATCTCGACGTACCGGCGGGCACGGTGTTCGCCCTGCTCGGACCCAACGGCTCCGGGAAGACGACCACCGTGAAGATTCTGTCCACGTTGTCGCAACAGGACGCCGGTGGGGTGGAGGTAGCCGGACTCGATCCGCGGACCGACCGCGCCGAGATCTGCGCGCAGATCGGCCTGACCGGGCAGTTCGCCGCCGTCGACACGTTGCTGACCGGGCGGGAGAACCTCACCATGGTCGCCCGCCTGCGACATCTCTCGAAAGCGGCGACCCGCGAACGGGTCGACCGGTTGCTGCGCGACTTCGACCTCACCGACGCCGCGGACCGTCGGGTCGCCGAATACTCCGGCGGTATGACCAGGCGCCTCGACCTGGCCATGACTTTGGTGGGCGAACCGTCGATCATCTTTCTCGACGAGCCGACGACCGGACTCGATCCACGGTCCCGCCGCGCGGTCTGGGACACCGTCCGCGGTCTCGTCGCCGGCGGCACCACCATCTTCCTCACCACGCAGTACCTCGGGGAAGCGGATCACCTCGCGGACCGGATCGCTGTGCTCGACCGCGGCCGCATCGTGGCCGAGGGGACGGCGGCCGAACTGAAGCGTCTCGTGCCGGGCGGATACATCCGGATCGACTTCACGAACGCCGACGACCTCGAACGGGCGCGGTCGCAGTTCCCCTCGGCGGTCGACACCCCGGGCGAGAACACCCTCGCCGTCCCCGGTGGCGCCGGGATCGGCGCTGTCCGCGGCGTGCTCGCCACCCTCGACGACGCCCGGATCGACGCTGCCGGGATCTCGGTCCACACACCGGATCTCGACGACGTCTTCCTCACCATCACCGGCCGCACCGCCGCTACCACCACCAACTAGGAGAAGTCATGACCACCACGCTCGACCACACCCTGTCCGACTCCGCGGTGATGGTGCGCCGCAACCTGATCCGGCTACGGCGCTACCCCACGATGATGTTCTCCACGATTGCGATGCCGGTCGTGATCCTGCTGATGATGACCTACTTCTTCGGCGGTGCCATCGAGAGCGCCCTCGCCGCGGACGGACCGCTGGACGGCAAGTACATCAACTATCTTCTCCCCGGCCTACTGCTCTTCGTGCCGTCGTTCCTGACGGTGGCGGTTGCGGTCTCGGTCAATCAGGACGTCACCGAGGGCATCATCAATCGGTTGCGATCACTGGCAACTCCGCCGACAGCGATCCTGGCCGGACACTTCGTCGGCGCCCTCATCCAAGGTGTGGTCGCGGTCTGCTTCCTGCTCGCGGTCGCGTTCGCGATGGGCTTCCGTGCCGACGCAAGCCTTCTCGACTGGTTCGCGGCCGGCGGACTGCTCCTGCTACTGACCGCCGGCCTCGTGTGGATCGCGGTTGCCATGGGCGTCGTCGCGCCGAATCCGGAGAGTGCGAGCAACATGCCGCTGCCGCTGCTGTTCCTGCCCTATCTGGGCAGTGGGCTGGTCCCGACCGACAGCATGCCCAACGGTGTCCGCCAGTTCGCCGAGTACCAGCCGTTCAGTCCCATCGCCGACACGCTGCGCGGACTCCTCATAGGTCTCGACATCAGTGATCGCTGGCCGTGGGCGCTGGGATGGTGCGTGGTGTTCCTGGTGGTCGGCTACTCCTGGGCGGTCACCGCGTTTCGGCGATCCACTACCGGCTGACGCTTCCCGCCCTGCGACGTGTACGGCTCGCGCCGTGCACGTTTCGGCGTTCGCGCCTCAGTCCCGCAGCGAACCCAGGAAGTCGGCCACCTCGTCGTGGTTCGGCAGCAGACCCGACTCGCGCGCCTCGGTGAGCCCCGGTGCCGCGGTGTCCTTCGGCGAGAGTTCGAACTCCAGCGGCGAACCGTCCCGGGCGTGCGTCGGCCATTCGATACCCAATTCCGGATCAAGCGGGTTGATGCCGTGCTCACCCGTCGGGTTGTATCCGGTGGAACAGAGGTAGGTCACGGTCGAATTGTCGGCGAGCGCGCAGAACGCGTGGCCGAGACCCTCGGACAGGTAGACCGCACGACGATCCACGTCATCGAGCAGGACGGTGTCGTAGGTACCGAAAGTGGGTGAGCCGACGCGGATGTCGACGATGACGTCGAGAATCGCGCCGGTGGGGCAGGTGACGTATTTCGCCTGTCCGGGGGGGACGTCGGCGAAGTGCACGCCGCGCAGCACGCCGGCCGCGGACACCGAGAGGTTCACCTGCGCGAGGTCGAAGCGGTGGCCGATGGTCTCGGCGATCACGTCGGCCTTGAACGCCTCGGCGAACAACCCACGGGCATCGCCGTGTTGGACCGGGGTGAACTCCCACGCTCCGTCGATGGCGAGCGGGCGGACCTTCATGCGGACACCTTTCCCAGAGTCGGTCGTCGGATATGCGCCTCGGGGGCGGCGCTTAGAAACCCTTGCCCCGCTGCAACAGTTCGAGCAGGTAGTCACCGTAACCCGACTTGCGGAGTTTGTCGGCACGAGCCCGCAACTCCTCGTCGGAGAGATAGCCTTGCCGCCACGCGATCTCTTCTGGGACAGCGATTTTGAGCCCCTGGCGTTGTTCGACGGTGCGGACGAAGTTGCCGGCGTCGAGGAGGCTGTCGAACGTGCCGGTGTCGAGCCACGCCGTGCCGCGCGGCAGGACGGTGACCGACAGTTTGCCGCGGTCGAGGTAGTGGGCGTTGACGTCGGTGATCTCGTACTCGCCGCGGGAGCTGGGGCGCAGATTGCGGGCGATGTCGACGACATCGTTGTCGTAGAAGTACAGACCGGGCACCGCGAAGTTCGACTTCGGTTGTGCCGGTTTCTCTTCCAGCGAGATAGCGGTGCCGTCGGCATCGAAGTCGACCACGCCGTAGGCCTCCGGGTTGGCGACCCAGTAGGCGAACACCGCACCGCCGTCGACGTTCTCGAAACCCTGCAACCGGCTGCCGAGTCCGGGGCCGTAGAAGATGTTGTCGCCGAGGACGAGAGCCACCGAGTCTGTACCGATGTGGTCGGCGCCGAGGACAAAGGCCTGCGCGAGTCCGTCCGGGGAGGGCTGGGTCTTGTAGGTGAGGTCGATGCCGAACTGGTCGCCGTTGCCGAGCAGGTTCTCGAAGGCCGGGGCGTCGTGCGGGGTGGTGATGATCAGGATGTCGCGGATCCCGGCCAGCATGAGCGTCGAGAGCGGGTAATAGATCATCGGCTTGTCGTAGACCGGGACGAGTTGCTTGCTCACCCCCTGCGTGATGGGGTGCAGCCGCGTGCCCGTACCGCCGGCCAGGATGATCCCTTTCATGGCGATCAGGGTAATGCCCGCGGCCTTTCGCGACGGCACGCGAGTCGCACCGCTGCGCTCACCCGAGGCGAGCAGGTCAGCTGCTCGGTAGAGTGACTGCGACCATCGACCTCGACGAAAGGCGCCGCGCGTGCGTGTTCTCGTGACCGGGGGTGCCGGGTTCATCGGCGCCAACTTCGTGCTGCGCACCCTGACGACCCGCCCCGACGTCTCGATCCGGGTCCTGGACAAACTCACCTACGCCGCCAACCCCGACACCCTCGCCCCGGTCGCCGACCGCGTCGAACTCATCGAGGGCGACATCACCGACGCCGCCCTGGTCGGCCGACTCGTCGCCGAAACAGACCTCGTCGTGCACTTCGCCGCCGAATCCCACAACGACAACTCCCTGGCCGACCCGTCGGCGTTCGTCTCCACCAACCTCGTGGGCACCTACACCCTGCTCGAAGCCGTCCGCGCCCACCAGGTGCGCTACCACCACATCAGCACCGACGAGGTCTACGGCGACCTCGATCTCGACGACCCCGCCCGCTTCACCGAACAGACCGCCTACAACCCGTCGAGCCCCTACTCCTCGACCAAAGCCGGCAGCGACCTGCTCGTGCGCGCCTGGGTCCGCTCCTTCGGCGTGGCCGCCACCATCTCCAACTGCTCCAACAACTACGGCCCGTACCAGCACATCGAGAAGTTCATCCCCCGCCAGATCACCAACGTGCTCTCCGGGGTGCGACCCAAGCTCTACGGCGACGGCCGCAACGTCCGGGACTGGATCCACGTCGACGACCACAACGACGCCGTGTGGACCATCATCGACCGCGGCCAGATCGGCGAGACCTACCTCATCGGCGCCGACGGCGAGGTCGACAACCGCACCGTGGTGGAAACCATCCTCGAACTCCTCGACCAGCCCGCCGACGCCTTCGACTTCGTCACCGACCGCCCCGGCCACGACCGCCGCTACGCCATCGACTCCACCCGCCTGCGCACCGAACTCGGCTGGACCCCCTCCTACCTCGACTTCCGCGCCGGCCTCGCCGCCACCATCGACTGGTACCGCGACCACCCCGGCTGGTGGCAACCCGCCAAAGAAGCCGTCGAACAGAAGTACGCCACCACCGAACGCGTCACCGGCTGACCGGCACCTCCGCTTATCGACCCAGCCCTCCACTAATTGACCCGCCCCCTCCGCTGGTTAAGCCGGCCCCTCCGCTGGTTGACCCGCCCCCCGCTGGTTGAGCCGGCCCTCCCGCTGGTTGAGCCGGCCCTCCCGCTGGTTGACCCGCCACTCCCCTGGTTGAGCCGCCACTCCGCTGGTTGACCTGGCCCCTCCGCTAATTAATTAGCCCCTCCGCTGGTGACCCGGCCCCTCCACTGGTTGACCCGCACCCTCCGCTGGTTGAGCCGGCCCCGAGCGAAGCGAGGCGCCGAGTCGAAGCCACCTGGTGACCTCCATGCAGTCCACTTGGCCCATTCCCAGGGTCGCCGCTTACGGTGGTCGTCATGCGCGTACTCGTGAGCGGAGGAGCGGGCTACATCGGCTCGCACACCGTCATCCAATTGGTCTCGGCCGGACACGACGTCGTCATCGTCGACGATTTCAGCAACGCCAAGCCGGCCGTCGTCGGCCGGCTCGAGGCACTGACCGACCGTTCCATCCCCGTCCACGCCTTCGACCTCGCCGACGTCGACAAGACCGAACACTTCTTCGCCCACGAGGACATCGACGCGGTCATCCACTTCGCGGGGTTCAAGGCGGTAGGCGAGTCGGTGGCCAAGCCGCTCGACTATTACCAGAACAACCTCGGCACCACGTTCGCCCTGCTCCGCGCGATGGAGCGCCACGACGTGCACACGCTGGTGTTCTCGTCGTCGGCAACGGTCTACGGCGCCGAGCCACAGTTGCCGATGACCGAGGACCTACCCACGTCGGCGACCAACCCGTACGGCTGGACCAAGGTGATGATCGAGCAGATCCTGCGCGATGTCGCCGCCAGTTCGGACGTGTGGCGCATCGCGGCACTGCGGTACTTCAATCCGGTGGGCGCGCATCCGAGCGGGCAGATCGGCGAGGACCCGTCGGGCATTCCGAACAACCTGATGCCGTTCGTCGCGCAGGTCGCGGTCGGCCGGCGCGAGAAGCTGGCGGTCTTCGGCAACGACTACGACACCCCCGACGGCACCGGCGTGCGCGACTACATCCACGTCGACGACCTGGCCGCCGGCCACGTCGCGGCCCTCGACCGCATCAGCACCGGCGAGACCGGCATGTCGACCTGGAATCTCGGTACGGGGCAAGGTGTTTCCGTCTTGGAGGTCGTTCACGCGTTCGAGAAGGCCAGTGGGCGCCCCATCCCCTACGAGGTCGCCCCGCGGCGGGCCGGCGACATCGCCGCGTCCTACGCCGATCCGACCCGGGCGAACGACGACCTGAACTGGCACGCCGCCAAGACAATCGACGACATGTGCGCCGACACCTGGCGCTGGCAGTCGGGCAACCCGAAGGGCTACCCGGACGCCTGACTCGAACCGGCAGGTCCTCGGGCCGGCGCGTGCGGATCGTCGGGATCGACGATCGAGTCGGTGACCCAGCCGATGTAGCGCCGCGCCGAACTGTCCACCACGTCCCGGGCGTTCTCGGCCACGACGACACCGAACGCGTCGTAGAGCCGGTCGAACCGAAGTTCGTTCACCCGGTCGACGATGTGGCGGACGAGCCGCGGTGACAGCGGGATCATGTTCGGGTAGCTGCGCATGAAGGTCACCATGCCGGGTTGCATCACGCCCTTGATGGTGTCGCCGGTCAGCACCGCACCCCGGCCGTCGGCGGCGTCGGGAAGGTGTAGCACCGCGCTGCCGGGGAAATGACCGCCGCACTGGACGAGTCGCACCCCGCCGAGGACTTCGGTGGTGTCCGACCAGAAGCGCACGACGGGGTCGGGTCGGGTGACCCATCGCCGGTCGGAGTCGTTGTAGTACACCGGAACTCGACCGAATCGATGACTGAGCGAGACGCTCGCGCCCACCAGATGGGGGTGACTCGCGGCGATGGCGGCGACCCCGCCGTGCTGCTCCAGCCAGTCGACGAGGGACGGCCCGAGGAAACCCGGCGGTTCCCAGAGGATGTTCCCGTCGGGAGTCGTGACGAGCAGGGCACGCTGCCCGATCCCGACGGAGGGCTGCACCGACAGCGCGGTCAGACCGGGCTCCAGTTCGTGGGCGGTCAGCGCGTTGTCGGCGGTCTCGTCTAGGCGGGTCCAGCTGGGCCCGCTGACCGGAAGCCACTGCCGGTCGTCGTCGCAGATCGGGCACATCGCGGGCGGCGTCTCGCCCGGCGGGAACTCGTTGGCGCAGAACACACACATCCAGGGCCGCATGTCCCGACGCTAGCCCGTGCCCGTGCGTCGAACGGGGTGAATCGCCGCTCCGCTCCGTAAGGAGCGAGACGCGGCCCCACTGCTCCCGAGGAGCGAGACGCGGCCCCACTGCTCCCTAATCCTAAAGAAGCGACCCCATTGCTCCCTGAGGTGTGAGGAGCGATAGCGACGAGCCACGAAGGGCCTGGTGAGACACGTTGCGGAGCCCTTCGTGGCTCGCTTCGCTCGCACCTCAGGGAGCATGAGTTCAGTCGCCCAGGATTGGTCTTTCGTGGCCCACGACGGCCGCCGGGCCGGAATTACTGACGAGCGGAGGCACTCAGGGCGCGGGCGGCGGCGGGTAGACGAGGTCGTTGACGCGGTAGACCACCGCGTCGCCGCGGCGGAAGACCTCGGTCAATCCGGGAGCGCCGTTCTGACGCAACGCCAGGAAGGGGTCGCCCTGGTGACCGCGGGCGGGGTCGGGCATGCCGCGCTGGAACTCCCAGTAACTCGGCGGCGAGTCGATCACGTAGTGCACGTTCATGTCTCGCACGATCTGGTCGATGGCCGGGTCGGCGCCGATCTCCGACACCCCCCAGAACAGGTCGCGCTGCCGCTCGGAGAACTCGTTGGCTCGGTAGAAGGGGAACATCGGGGTGACCCCGGTGACCGGGTACAGCCAGCCGGTGCCCTGGTCGAGGTTGTTGAGGACCAGGACGTCCTGGGCGTCGGGCTGCGCGGCGAGCCACTCGTAGGCGGCGAGATCGTCGGGCCCGACATACTTGCCGCCCCGCTCCTTCGACGCGATCTGCGCGTTCGGCGGATAACGCACGACGGCGGCTCCGGCGATCAGCCCCAGCAACACCACGTATGTCGCGGCCACCACCCAGCGCGCCTTCCCCGAAGTCGCCTCGGCCTTCTCCTGACCGTCGGCCGGTTCCGACGCCACGCGGCGTCGGACCAGACCTGCGACGCCGAGCGCGAGAACCCCGATCGCGACGCCTGCCGCCGCGGCCGAGAGGATCGCGACCACGAACGTGAGCCGGTGGGGTGAGTTGTAGAAGTAGCCGCCGATCGCCCCGAGCGGGTAGGACAGCGGCCCCAGGGACACCATCGCGTTGGCGGTCACCAGGGCGAACACGAACCATGCGACCAGGCCGGCCCAGCATCGCAGCCATACGAGCGCGATCAGCCCGAGCAGGGTGACGACGATCAGCGGCCACACCGGGAAGTGGTCGAGCTCGAGCGGGATCGTCCCGTTGAACGCGCCCTTGACGAGCCCGTCGAGAACGCCGATCGTCTCCTCACGGAAGTCGAAGAACGGGAGTTCGTTGGTGTCGGCGACCCGGATGGTGCCCAGGACGACCGGTGCGATGAGGACCAGCGTCACCACCGCCGTGACGGCCAGCGTCGCGAGATCGCGCAGGCGACCGGCGACCGGACGCCACAGACCCTCGCACAGCCACCAGAGGCCGACGATCACGCCGACGACGATCAGGCCGGAGGGGTGGGTGGCGGTCACACCGGCCACGGCCAGCGCGGCCGGCAGCACACGCGATCTGTCCGACACCACGCTCATCACGAGGACGGCGGCGACCGGCGCCAGGCTCACGCCGACCGCGTTCGGCACCGAGGTCAGCTGGACCTCGACGTAGGGCAGGGACGGGAACAGCGCGCTCAGCGCACCCGCTGTACCGGCGATGAGAGCCGACGAGTCGACGTCGTAGCGGTGCCGCGCGAACCAGTAGGCCAGCGACGCGACACCGAGCGGAACGGTGATCGCCAGCACGGCGGGCGAATACGTGTTGTAGAGCTCGACCGGGTCGGCACCGGTCAGCGGGAACAGCAACGCACCCAGCGCATGCCAGGTGTTCGGGTAGTAGTTGAACCCCTGGGTGTCGTAGTTCATCAGCTCGCCCATCCTCATGGCCGAGCCGACGCCCGTCTCGTGGATCCAGCGCAGCGAACTGGCGTGCCACAACGAATCCCACACCTGCGAGATGTTGCCGAGACCGGCGAATGCGGTCGTCGCGATCGGCCGGATACAGGTGACGGCGATGACGAGTCCACCGAGTCCGAGCCCGGCGGCGACGCGCACCATCGCGGTCCGTCCCACGCGGGATTCGCCGTCGGCGTCGGGTACCGGCGCCAGCCGCTGACCCCACCGGGTGAGCAGCAGTGCCGAGTAGACCCAGGCACCGCCGACCGCGAAGACCAGACCCACCAGGGCCGAGACGGCATTCCACTCGAAGCCGACGACGGAGTACAGCACCGTCAGGATCGAGACCAGGGCGAACGTGATGGGCGGACCGGCGGCCAGCGCGACCGGCCACGGGAGGTTCATCCGTCGGCCGACGAACGCGCCGGGCAGGATGAGCACGAGGGCGGTCACGACGACGACCCATGCTCCCAGCATCATCGTCTGCGCCTTTCCACACTCACCCGCCGCACTCCCCGTCGCACCGCGGTGTCACTGCGCGGTGCCTGATCAAACTCTCAGCAGGTTACCGGGTGGTCGATCGACGACGCGTCACCGTGTGCGGGCGGCCCCGGCGGCCGAGCCCGCCATCGCGGCGGTACCGGGTTCGTCGACGGGCGCACCGTGGCGACTATGTCCGAGGAGAGCGACGATCAGGCTCATCATCGCGGCGACGGCGCCGAAGCCGAACATGACCGGGTAGGTGATCGCCGGCCAGCTCTCCGAGATCCAGGCCAGAACCGCCGGAACCCCGAAGCCGAGGTAGGTCACGCCGTAGAACACGGCCGTGAGCCCGGCGAGGTCGTCGGGTCCGGCGATGCGCTGCACCTCCAGCAGGCCGACGATCATCGCCATGCCGTATCCGCAGCCGAGCAGCGTCGACGCCAGGAGCGCGACCCAGACGGTCAGCACGTGTGCCGCCACGGCCGCGAGGACCATTCCGGCCACGAGCACCACGAAGGCGACGACGACACCGCGGAGACTCCCCGGCCGGTTGATCCGCCGACCCAACGACTGGATGCCGAAACCGGCGGACAGGCCGAGGACGCAGCACAGGCCGGCGAACGCGATCGGCGCTCCCGCGGTGCGGGCGGACATGAGGGCGGGGACGATCGCGTAACCCGATGCGGCGGCACCGAAAACCCAGGGCGCCAGTGGCAGCACGACGAACAGGAAACGACGATGGCCCGCGGACGGGATGCGCAGGTCGTCACGCAGACGCCCCGGCGAATCTTGTCTGGGACGCGTCTCCGGCACCAGCACGATCAGATTCGCCGCGACGACCGCGATGGCGATGTTGATCAGGTACGGCAGCACATGCGGCCACGGCCCCCACTGCGCGAGCACCCCGGCCACCCCGGCGCCGACGCCGAAGCCGGCCGTGAGACTCATGGCCGCGCGACCGGCGCCGGCACCGGTCCGCGCACCGTCTCGGTCCGAGAGTTCCTTGATCCAGCTCCCGCCCACGGCCATCGAGAGCCCCAGCGCGATGCCGCTGCACACCCGCCCGGCGGTCAGCAGTGCTACCGACTCCGAGCCCGCGGCCAGCAGTCCCGAACCGACCGCCGCGAACAGCGGGGCGGGCAGCATGAGTGGCCGTCGGCCCAGGCGATCCGACAACGGGCCGCCGATCAGCAGGGCGGGCACGATGCCCAGGACGTACGCGAAGAGCAACGCGTCGACGACGACCGGCGACATGTCGGTGATCTGCCGGTACATGACCAGCAGCGGCGTGAATTCGTTGCCGCCCCACGCGGTGGCGAACACGGCGAGCGCGACGGCGGGCCATCCGAAGCGCGCGCGGTCGGCGCTCATGCCGGTGCCCCGGGGAGGTCGTGCCCGGGCAGATCGTGAACCGCGACGAGGTGGCCGGCGAGCAGGGTGTCGAAACGTTCGGCGTCGGCGGAGTCGATCGCGTCGAGGAGCGCGCGGTGGTCGTCGAGGATTCGGGCCGCGACACTCGCGTCCCGGTGCACCGACGCCGTCGTCATCCGTCGATGCCGCTCCCCGAGCGTGGTGTAGAAGCCGGACAGCAATGCGTTGTCGCCGGCGGCGGCGATGAGCTGATGGAACTCGGCGTCGATGCGGGAGAACTCCCGGATGTCCGAGGCGTCGGACCGACGATGGGCGTCGAGGTTGGCGCGCAGACTCCGCACGAGTCCGGCCACCGCGCCCGGCCGACCGACGACCGCACGCACCGCGTGCCGTTCGAGGAGCAGGCGTGCGTCCACGACGTCGCGGATCTCGCGCTCACCGATAGGGACCACGAGGGCTCCCCGTTTCGGGTAGAGACGCATCCAGCCTTCGGTCTCCAACCGCAGGAACGCCTCGCGCACCGGAGTACGGCTCACCGAGCACTTCGCGGCGATCTCACCCTCGCTGATCAGCTCACCGCCGGCGATCGCGTTTGTGAGAATTTGTTCTTTGACCTCGACATATACCCGCTCAGCAGCGGATTCGGAGGTCGCATGCAACATAGACACAAGTTGTACCTTATCAATGATCATTGGACACTTCACCTGGGCCGACCCACCTTCCGGAACGATCCCAGACGGTGAGACACTTAATCCGGCCGTAACGAGCGTCACCCCGCTCACACGAGCCCGGCCCGCGTCCGCTGAGCCCACCTGCTCGCGTCGATGCGGATCACTTCTAGCTCGCGGGCAGCGTGGCCGGCGAGACGATGCAACCCGCATTTTCGCGGCTTTTCAGGAGGACCCGTGACGAGCACGGAGGACACACGTATGGGTGAGACCCCCTACACCGAACCCACGATCGCCGACCACCCCATCACCGACGAAGAGATCTTCTTGGCCCACGTCGGCGGCAAGCTCTCGGTGGAGCTGCGCGCACCCATCGACACCCAGCGCGACCTGTCGATCGCCTACACCCCGGGTGTGGCCCAGGTGTCGCGTGCGATCGACACCGATGCCACCCTGGTGAACAAGTACACCTGGACCGATCGCCTGGTCGCCGTGGTGAGCGACGGCTCTGCGGTCCTCGGACTCGGCGACATCGGTCCCCGCGCCTCGCTGCCGGTCATGGAGGGCAAGTCCGCACTGTTCCGCAGCTTCGCCGGACTCAACTCGATCCCCATCGTTCTCGACACCCAGGATCCCGACGAGATCGTCGAGACCCTGATCCGACTCCGCCCGAGCTTCGGCGCCGTGAACCTCGAGGACATCTCCGCGCCGCGCTGCTTCGAGATCGAGCGCCGCGTCATCGAGGCGCTCGACTGCCCGGTCATGCACGACGACCAGCACGGCACCGCGATCGTCGTCCTCGCCGCCCTCAAGGGCGCGACGACCCACCTCGGCCGCGATCTCGCGGGCTTGAAGGTCGTCATCTCCGGTGCCGGCGCCGCAGGTGTCGCGTGCGCCAACATCCTTCTGGCAGTGGGCATCTCCGATGTCGTCGTGTTGGATTCCAAGGGCATCGTGTCTGCGGGACGTGACGGCCTGAACGAGTCGAAGAGCGAACTGGCGTCGCGCACCAACCCGCGCGGGCTGACCGGTGGCGCGGTCGAGGCCCTCGCCGGCGCCGACGTCTTCATCGGTGTGTCGGCAGGTCTGATCCCCGAAGAGCTCATCGCGTCGATGAACGACGATTCGATCGTCTTCGCCCTGTCGAACCCCGACCCGGAGATCCATCCGGAGGCCGCCGCGAAGTACGCGGCGATCGTCGCGACCGGGCGCAGCGACTTCCCGAACCAGATCAACAACGTCCTCGCCTTCCCCGGCGTCTTCAAGGGTGCGCTCGACGCCGGTGCACGACGCATCAGCGAGGGCATGAAAATCGCTGCGGCCGAAGCCATCTTCTCGGTCGTCGCCGATGACTTGCGCGCCGACCGCATCGTGCCCAGCCCGCTCGACGACCGGGTCGCCCCGGCGGTGGCAGCCGCCGTCGCCGACGTCGCCCGCGCCGAGGGGCACTGCTCCTAGGCGCTTTGCCCACCCGCGACTGAGAACCACCCTCTGGCGGGCTACTGACAGCTATCTGTCGGTGGTTCGCCTCTGGAGGGTGGTTTTCGGTACCTCGGCGTCGCTCACCACCCCATGAGTTCCGCCGACTCCTCGGCGATGGCCGGGCCGAGGGTCATCCCGCGGCCTCCGGGGCCGGTGACCGCCCACACCCCGTCCCCGATGGACTCGCGGCACACGATGCGATGGGGCTCGGTGCACTGGCTGTAGACGCCGGCCCAGCGGCGCTGGATCTTTGGCAGCGGCCGCCCGAGCAGCCCCTCCGTCACCTCGACGAGATGGGCGTAGGGGTCCTCGTCGACGTCGAAGGTGAACGGTTCGGCGTACTCGTGGGTGTCGCCGATGGTCAGCCCACCGTGCAGGCGCTGCACGCACAGCAGCTGCATCCCGTGGTCGGCGGCGACCGGTCGCTGCGGTTCGGTGCGCCGAAGTTCCTCGAGGGCGGGGCCCGCGAAGCCCGGGTAGTAGCGGAGGCTGTCGCCGTCGGCGATCGAAGTGGTGAGACGTTGCCCGAGTGGTGCCGTCTGCATCATCTGCAATCGGACCCGACGGACCGGCAGCTCGCCGAAGATCTCGCGGAGCAGTCCGCGATGAGTTGCGCCGGGGCACAACACGACACAGTCGCCTGCGTGAACGGCCCCGGTGTCATCACGAACCGAGGTGCCGGTGATCGCGCGCGCCTCGACGCCCGGAACGAAGGTGTATCGACCCGATCGCTCCAAGCGGAATCGCAAGGCGGGCATCGCCTGTCGGGACTCCACAGCGGCGTCGGACGCGCAGTACAGTCCGGCGAGGTAGTTCCCCTGTAGCGCAGGGTTCTTCTCCGCGACCTCGATCCGGCGCAACAGGGAGAATCCCCGACGCTGCGCGTCGTCGCGGGCGAGCACCTCTTCGGCGACGGCGAGTTCAGCCTCGGTACGTAACAGGGTGATCGAGCCGTTCGCCCGGAAGCCGACCTTCGGGACCTGGGTGCCGATCTGCTCCCAGAGGATGCGGGAGCGCAGCGCGATCTCCAGTTCGGGAACGGATCGCCCCGAGACCCACACCAATCCGAAGTTGCGGACGGTGGCGCCCCGCGCGCCGAGTTCACGATCCAGATGGATCACCTCGTGTCCACGTTCGACGGCCATCCAGGCGTGTGCGGTTCCGATGATCCCAGCACCGACGATGATCACGCGCATGCGTTCACTTCTCCTCTGTCGAAAGATGGTGTCATTCAGGGCGCGACCGCGACGCGCAGAGCGGCCCCCGGGGCCGGTTGCAACGCGCCCTCGATCTGGTCCAGTGGCAGCGGGTTGGTCACCAGCTCCGACCACGGATGACGGTCGACGGTTCGCGCCAGGAAGTCGACGGCCTGCTGTAGATGACGTGGCTCGTAGTTGTGGACGCCGGTGATCGTCCACCAGCGTCGGACCACCTGCTCCGGGTCGATGTCGAGCAACGGGCCCGGGGTGACCGAACCGGCCAGCACGAGCGTCCCGGCGACGTCCAGCCGGGTGAGTCCCCGACGGATGAAATCCGACGAGCCGGTGAAATCGAGTACGACGTCGACGTTCTCGCCGTCGTCGGGCCGCGCCCCGAATCCGGTGGCCTGCTCCACGCGCGCCCGGTCCCAGTCGGCGATCAGGACGTCGGCGCCGCGGTCGGCACACACCGCCGCTGCGGTCGTCCCCAGCATTCCCGCTCCACCGACGAGGACGCGGCGCCCGGCCACCTCCCCGGCACGCTCGGCGACCGCCATCACGGTGGCGGTGGCGCAGGCCGCTGGGGCGGCCACTACATCGTCGAGAGCGTCGGGAACACCGACCGACGTGGTGCCCGCGGGCAGCAAGATGTGGGTGGCGTAACCCCCGGACAGCGGCCAATCACCGTCGAACGGTTCATGTCCGACCTTGCGCACCCGCCGGCACTTGGCGGTGACGCCGCGTCGGCACCGATCGCACTCACCGCACGAGACCGTGACCGACCAGACGACGCGATCCCCTACGCGGGCGGTCGCTCCCGCGCCGGCGTCGACCACCTCACCCACCGCCTCGTGTCCGAGTACGGAGGGGCAGGGCGACTCTCGGCGTCCGGTCACGGTGTGCAGGTCGCTGCCGCACACCGTGGCCAGTCGTACTCGGACGAGCAACTCGCCACGACCAACTGCAGGAAAGGGCATTTCGACGATGTCGATCCGATCGCCCCGCCAGACGGCAGTACGGGTCAGAAGAGTCGTGAGCGTATCCAACCGGACAACCTCTCGATGGTGTAGACGATGACGAAGATGACGAGCACGATGGCCCCGGCGACCTCGAAGTCGAGCGTGCGGATCGATTCGAAGAGCAGGAAGCCGATTCCGCCGGCGCCGACGATGCCGAGCACCGTGGACGTGCGGATGTTGACGTCGAGCAGGTACAGGCCAGAGCCGACGATCGACGGCATGGCCTGCGGAATCACCGTGGCGAACAGGGTTCTCCACCACCCGCAACCAACCGCGCGGGCGGCCTCGACGGGCCCCGGGTCGATCTCCTCCACGGAGTCGGCGACGAGTTTGGCGAGGAAGCCGATGGAACCGATTGCCAGGGCGCAGGTTCCGGCCACCGGACCCAGTCCCAGCGCGGCGACGAACACCACGGCCAGGATGAGTTCCGGCACGGCCCGGACGACGAGAATCCAGGCCCGCGCGGCCCAGTAGACGATTGCGTGCGGGGTCACGTTGCGAGCGGCGAGGATTCCGACCGGGATCGACAACACGGCGCCGATGGCCGTCGACACCACGCCGATCGCGACGGTCTGGAACGCGGCGTCGAACAGGTCCGCCCCGAGCGTGCCGAAGTCGGGCGGGATCATCCGGCCGAACACCTCGACGGCCGGGGGTATCCACGCGATCAGCGCCCACGGCGTGATCTCCAGGACCACCATCGCGGCAACCGTCGCGGCGACAACCAGCACTCCGAAGGCGGTCCGGACGGCGCGTTCCAGACCGGGCCGCATGGGCGACGGCGTCAGCAGCACGCGGCGGATTCCGATGGCCAGCAACTCCATCGCGGCGATGATCACGAGAATGACCAGCACGATGCCGAGGGCTCGCGGATAGATCAGACCACGGAGCGCGTCCTGCAGTGCGAAACCGATTCCGCCTGCGCCGACGAACCCGAGCACGACCGACATCCGGAGGTTGATGTCGATGCGGTACACGAACGCACCGATCCACGCCGGGACACATTGCGGTACGACCGCATTGACCATCTCGCGGACATAGCCGACGCCCGTGCTGCGCACCGCTTCGCGCGGCCCCTCGTCGACCTGCTCGATCGCGTCCGCGAACAGCTTGCCGAGCATGCCGATCGAATGCAACGCCAGGGCCAGGATGCCCGGCAGCACACCGATACCCAGAGCACGCACGAACAAGACCGCGAACAGGAGGTCGGGCATCGCTTGGCAGAACGTGATGATGGCCCGCGCCACCGCTTGGACCGCAGGATGCGGACTGGTGTTGCGAGCGGCCAGGAACGCCAGCGGCACCGACGCGATCGCGGCGAGCACGGTACCAAGTACCGCCATCAGCAGAGTCTCCAACGCCAGCACGCTGATCCGGCCGGGATCACCGAGCCGAGGTGGCAGCATCCGCTCGATGAGCGCAACGATGTCCTCGATCCCGTAGATCAGTGTTCCCGGCGCGAAGTCGATCCACCACGCGCAGATCAGCGTCGCGACAAGGCCTCCGACCGCGATGCCGGGCAGGACCGCGCGGTTCCACCCGGGTCGCTTCCGGGCTGATGGGTCCGCCCGCGGTCGATCGAGCAGCGGGGTGTTCATCGGCGTCGCGCCGCGTTCGTCGACGCCGACACCGGGTCGACGCGTCGGTAGACGTCCATCACCTCGTCGCGGTCCAATCCGACCGTGGAGCGATCCAGAACCTTGTGCCCACTGCGCAATCCGACGATGCGGTGCGCCCACCCGAGGGCCAGGTCCACCTGGTGCAGGGTGCAGAGGATGGTGAGCTTCTCCTCGACGCACACCTGGAACAGCAGATCCATGACGACGCCGGCGTTCTCCGGGTCGAGGGAGGCCACCGGTTCGTCGGCGAGCAGGAGCGTCGGTTTCTGCATCAGCGTGCGTGCGATGGCGACGCGCTGCTGCTGCCCGCCGGAGAGGGTGTCGGCGCGACGGTCGGCGAGGTCGGCGAGACCGACACGGTCGAGGTGCTCGAGCGCCTCCTGGCGCATGTGCTTCGGGTACGTGAGCGCACCGTAGCGCGGGCACCGGAGTCGGCCGAGCCCGCCGAGCAGGACGTTCTCGAGACAGCTGATCCGGCCGACGAGGTTGAAGTGCTGGAAGACGAACCCGACGTCGCGTCGTACAGCCCGCATCTCGGTACGTCCGGCACGATCGACCCGGTGCCCCACGACGTCGACGACGCCGGACGTCGCGGGATGCAGTCCGTTCAGGCAGCGCAGGAAGGTCGACTTCCCGGACCCGGAAAGGCCAAGGAGCACCACGAGTTCGCTGCGGTGGACGTCGAGCGACACGTCGTCGACCGCCACGGTGTCGCCGAACCGCTTGGTCAGTCCGTCGACGTGGACGACGAGGTCGTCGCCGGCCACCGGTGGATGTGCGGTCATCAGCTCGCACACTTCTCGGACTTGGTGACCTCGCAGACGTGCCGCACGCCGGCGTAGTCCTCGTCGGAGGCAGGCACGACACCCCACGCACGCTCGTCGGTGATGAGGCACTCGTCGCCGGAGCAGAAGCCCGCGGCTTCCATCGACTCCTTGTTGACCTGCTCGGTGAACACCTTGGTGAGCGTGTCGATGGCTTCGGGGCCCAGCGAATTGTTCGCCGCGAACACCGATCCCGCGATCATCTCCGACTTCCAGACCGTCTTCAGCTGTCCTTGCTGGAGGTCGCCCTTCTCGATGAGGGTCTTGTCGACCATCGAGTCGAAGGCGAATCCGGCTTCGCAGTCACCGGACGCCACCGACAGCGCCGACGCGTCGTGTCCACCGGCGTAGATCGGGGTGACGCCCGCGGCGAGGTCGGTCTCGGTGCCGGACTTGATCACCCCCGCTTCGATGAGACCGGCGCTCGGGTAGAGGAAGCCGGAGGTGGACCCGGGGTCGACGAAACAGACCGTCTTGCCGGCGAAGTCGTCGATGCTGTTGACGGACGCGTTGTCGGCCTTGGCGATTCCGTAGGACTGGTATCCCGGTTCCGCACCCTTCTCCGACGCCACTGCTCCGATCGGGGTGATGTCGGCCCCGTTGAGGCCGGCGACGACGTAGGCGAAGGGACCGAAGAAGGCGAGGTCGACGTTGTCGGCGATCATCCCCTCGACGACGCCGGCATAGTCGGAGGCCTGGACGAACTCGACCTTCGACCCGGTTTCCTGTTCGATCACCTTGATGACCGGGTCGTAGCTGGCCTTGAGATCGGAGGAGTTCTCGGCCGGGATCGCGGCGAGGGTGAGAGTTTCAGGAAAACCGTTGTCATTGACCGCTTCCGAATCGCCACCGGAACATCCGGCGAGAACGAGGGCGGCGGTGAGGGCGAGCGGAGATCTACGGTTCTTCATCGGAGACGACCTTTCGGGGCGTGACGGGGGCGGGATGTGGAGTGGATCAGGGGGCGGTGATCAGAGCGGGGAGATCGGCGACCGACGTGAGCACCCGATCGGCACCCGCGGCACGCAGGGTGTGCTCGTCGTGGGCACCGGTGAGCACGCCCACGGACAGACCGGCGCGGGCGCGTCGTGCGGTGTCGATGTCGCTCGACGTGTCGCCGACGACGACGACGTTGGCCATGTCGTCGACCTGGGCGGTGAGAGCGGCGGCCAGCACGAGGTCCGGGTAGGGGCGACCGCGCAGGCCGGCGGTGGGCGCGAGGACCTGGTCGACGACCGCGGCCCACCCCAGTGAGTCGAGAATTCGTTGCTGGGTGGCCGGACTGAACCCGGTGGTGAACGCGGTGGCGATCCCGCGCGATCGCAGGTCCGCGAACGTCTCCGCCGCTCCCGGGATCGGGTCGACCCCGTCGTCGATCAGTTCTCCGTAGGCCTCTTCGAACGCTTCGTTTGCCCGTCGGGCCGCGTCGTCGGAGCCGAGAAGCGCGCGGAACACTGCGATCTTGGACTGCCCCATCGTGTCGAGGACGTAGGTGCGGGCGCGGTCGCGCTCGTCGCCCTGGTCGGGAATGCCGACCGCGGTCGCGGCCACCTCGAACGCCTGGGTGACGAGCCCGTCGTCGACGATCGTGGTGCCGGCCATGTCGAAGACGACGAGTTGGACGGACGAGGTGCCATCGTGTGGGGTGGTTGTGCTCGCAAGATCCGAAGCAGGCTCATTGAAGTCATCGGTTGTACGCATGAGCCCACTCTCGCGTTTGGTATAGACCAATTCGGGTGTCTGACCCCAACGCCAGGTGAACACTCGGTTGCCACTTGGTCTAGACCATTATTTGCTATGTTGGTCGCATGACCCTGTCCGAGCAACCGCGCGTTCTCAAGCACCAGGTGGTCAGGTCCCGGCTGGAGGAACTCCTTCAAGACCTCGTCGAGGGTGATCCCTTTCCCGCGGAACGCGATCTCGCCGAGAGCTTCTCGGTGTCACGCGAGACCATCCGACAAGCACTTCGAGAGCTGTTGCTCGACGGCAAAATCGAGCGCCGGGGTCGGATGACGGTGGTCGCGGGTCCCAAGATCCGACAACCGTTGTCGATCGGTTCGTACACCGAGGCGGCCCGCGAGCGCGGGATGGAGACCAGTCGCATCCTGGTGGGATGGACGAACCTGACGGCCGACGCGGTGCTCGCCGAACGCCTGGCGATCGCCGTCGGCGACCCGGTCATCCAGCTCGAGCGTGTCTTCACGACCGACAGGGTGCGCGTCGCGCTGGAACGGACACGCCTGCCGGCCTTCCGGTACCCCGATCTCGAACGCGACTTCGAGGTGACCTCGTCGTTGTATGCCGAATTCCGTAGGCGCGGGGTGCGTTTCGGGCGTACCGAGGACACCATCGAGACGACGTTGCCCGACGCGCGTGAGGCCGCTCTGCTCAACGTCGACGCTCGTACGCCGATGTTCTTGCTGAACCGCTTGTCCTACGACAAGGACGACGTCCCCATCGAGTATCGGCGTTCGCTGTACCGGGGCGACCGGATGGCGTTCACGCAGACGATGTACGCCGACTGATCAGTAGTTCTGGTCCTGCCAGGTGCACAGGCACACCTCGTTGCCCTCGGCGTCGGCGAGGACCCAGAAGGCCGGGGCGTACTCGTCGGTGAGGAGTTGGCCGCCGGCGGTGATGGCCGACTGCAGCCGCTCGTGTAGTTCGTCGGTCGGGATCCACAGGTCGACGTGCATCCTGCTCCGCTGGGGACGAGGTTCGTCCATCTGCTGGAACCAAACGCTGGGTAGGCGCCCAGCCGGATCGACGAGGTCGACAGGTTCGCGATCGGCCGCGTCGCCGTAGCCCAGGACGGCTTTCCAGAAGGGCCTGATGGCCGGGATGTCGAGGGCGTCGATGGCGAGGTTGAACTGGGTGACGGGCGCGGACACCGGCTCGAGGCCGAGGTCGGCGGCGATGCCCGTGATCCGGTTCGCCAGCGCGACATCGGCTTCCGTGAGCTGGTGCGCGCTGTGCGTGGTGAGCACGAGATGCACCGTGCCGTAACGCAGATCGATGTCGGGGTGGTGGTTCGCCTCTTCGGCGGCGTCGATGATCTTGGCGACGAACTCGCCGCCCCGCACCATCGATCCGGTGTTGTAGGCGGCGGCGAGTCTGTCGGCGATGACACGCCAGGGATCGGCGACCATCTCGGCGGCCTCGGCGGTGGTGAGCGGTGAGCGAGTGGACCCGGTCATGTCGCCCCATGCTGCCCCGTTCCGGTGGATTGCGAAAGGGGGCGCGCCTCAGTGCCTCTTGGTGGTCGCCGCGGCCAAGGTCGCGATCGCCTGGTGCGTCGCCGGGAGGAACCCGCGGCGCGCCTCCTGGTCCAGGGGGGTGCCGGCGCCGATGACGGGGTCGTAGTCGAGTCCGATCACTCCGCCGACCGCACCGGACACCACGTTGACCAGCATGTCGGCGAGTCCGTCCTGATGGGTGGCCGGTAGTTGGGAGGAGATGACGACGATCGTCTTCTCCAGCACCCCGGCCCGGTCCCATTCGGTGAAGACGACCCGGGCGCGGTTGAGTAAGTCGGGTCTCGCGGCGATGACGAGCACCGGGGTGAGGTTCGGGAGGTCGTCTTCGGCGAGTTCGGGCAGCAACGTGAGCGGATGCGCACCGGCGTCGACGACGGGAACCGCGCCCTGCCGCCACGTCTCGACGACGGCGTCGGTGACCGTCGCCTCCTCGGGCGGAAGCCACAGACCCGTGCCCGACGCCGTGCGCAACAGTTCGGGGTTACCCGACCCGCGGAGCCGCAGCTCGATGTCGCAGTCGTTGCCCGACGCGTCCACCCACCACGAGAGCAGCCCGAGCGTCGACGACGCCCGATGCTCCGCGAGCAGCGCCGAAACAACCGACGTGCCAACGCCTCCCGCTGTCCCGCACACGACGACGGCCCGCTCGGACCAGGCCTGCGGGTCGCCGTCGCGTGGTGTGGTCGGGTTGGTCATGTGGATTCAGGGAACGAGCATGTAGATGGTCGAACCGTAGCCGGAAGGGACTCGAACAGGACTATTGGGCGAAAACCCACCGAACCCAAGGCTGACTGGACCTGAGCCGGTGTTGATCTCCCAAACCTTCTTCTCGCCCGGACGCGGGCCGAACGTTGCGGTAACCCATTTTTCCAGGTTGTAACCCCGCACGCTGGTGTAGTAGTTCCCAAACAGCACTCGGCAATTCGGATTACGCTTCCAACTCGCCCCAGCCCCGGTGAACCCGTGCGACCGCACCGTGACCCTGACTACACCCCGCTTACCCTTCGGCGCATCCACAGTCGCGTTGACCGCACCCCGGCAGTAGGAGTGGTCGCCGAATATCCCGAAGTTGTAGCCGGTAGTCGAAACTTGGGGAATCGGAGCCGCGGACGCCTGACCGACGCCCGCCATGCACAAGGCGCCAACGATAAGTCCGACAAAAATAGTCGCGAGTAATCGCTTCATTTGATCCCTCTTTACCTTCTGCGGGCGCTCAGTTACGGGACCAACAGGTAGAAACCCGCCCCGTATGACTGGGGTGAGGCGATCGGGCTGTTAGCCGAGTAGGCAGTTACGCCGAATACGACCACACCCGAACCCGTATGAACGTCCCAAGTCTTGCTCTCACCGCGTCGCGGCCCGAAGCCAGCTCTTACCCACTTCTGAATGTTGAGTCCTCGACCGCTTGTGTACGTTGTCGCGAAGAGGACTCGACACCTCGGATTCTTCCTCCATCCCGGGCCGTCGCCTGTGAACCCGTGCGACCGTGCAGTTACTCGAACCACGCCGGGCTTCCCTGCCGGCGCATCGAGACCGATGTTGACAGCTCCGCGGCAGAAGGAGTGGTCACCAAAGGTGCCGAAATTGTTCCCGGTCGTTGATAGCTGGGGAATAGGGGCTGCGGTTGAGTGACCACCGCCAGCAACCGTAGCGATACTTGCCAAGACAAGCACGACCATAAAGACCATGAGTTTTTTCATTCGTCCCTCACTATTCGATTCGGATCAAAAATTGGAAGTGGCCCCGCGTCGGTGCGCCACCCATCTGTGAGCACGCACCGAATATCTTGTCGGCGCGGTGCGGCGTACTAGATCGTCAGTTTTCGCTGGGTTCGTCAAGGAACCAGCATGTAGTACGACACGCCCACCGACTGCCTCAGACGAATCGGGTTGTTACGGGCATACGTCGACACCAGAAACTCGACCACTCCCGACCCAGTCCTGACCTCGTGAACCACCTTCTGCCCACGCCTCGGACCAAAATTGGCATTGAAGAAGTTCCATTGCGCGTACCCAATCGCACTGGTGTGCACCGTGCCGACCAACAGCTTGCACACCGGATTCCGCTTCCAACTCGGCCCCTGGCCGGTAAATCCGCGAGACGTGAGCGAGACGCGGACAACTCCCGGCTCCCTGGGCGCTGCGGTGAGACTGACGTGTAGTACACCGTTGCAGAATGAATGGTTGCCCACCGTAGCAAATTGGTTGCCGCTGACCGAGATTCTCTGCAGTTCGGGCGCCGCGTTGACATCTCCTGGACCAACGATCACCCCGGTCAGCGCTGCTACAGCCACCGTCAGTGCAACTGCAATACGTCTTGACATCAGAAACTCAACTCACTTCGTAAGCTACGGGACCAACATGTAGTGCGACACTCCGTAGGACTGCATGACGCGAACGGGGTTGTTGCGCGCATACGAGACGGCCTGGAACTGAACAAGACCGGACCCGGTCCTGATGTCGTGGACCACCTTCTGTCCGCGGCGCGGTCCAAAATCGGCGTTAAAGAAGTTCCATTTGGCATACGCCTCGATGCTCGTATGCACTGTGCCGATCAGAAGCTTGCACACCGGCTTCCGCTTCCAACTCGGACCGTTTCCTGTGAAGCCAGAAGACGTGAGGGTGACCCGGACGACCCCGGGCTTGGATGGGGCGGCAGTCAAGCCCACGTGCAGGACTCCTCTGCAGTAGGAATGATCGCCAAAGGTTCCCATGGTGTCGCCGGTAATACCTATGCGTGGCAACTGTGGTGCAGCATCGCTTTTCCCAACTCCGACGACAACACCCGCGGACACGACGACAAGGCCGATCACTACACACAACAGACGTTTCATATTCAAAGGCCCTTGTTCTCAGTGATGTTCGGCTGAAGAGTTGCCAACCTCAGCCGGCCACAAGACGTCACTTCCAGGGACCGCGTTCTTCAGGCTGTCGGACTGTGCGCGAGTCCAGTCGCGTACCGACTTCTCAGTCTGCGGGCCGAACACTACATAGGGTGACCGAGCTTGCGCTCCCGACCATTTGAAGGTCGAAGCCCCTATTCTTGCGTCAACGTCGCCACGATGGTTGACGACATAGTCGACGGCTGGCAACCCCGCGCTGCGCGCGCGATCTGCTGTCAGGTGGAATTCAAACTGATTCGGCCCATCAGGCTGCGGGAGGGCGTGCCGTGGACCGTTCTGATTCCATGGCTCATCCGGGTTCGCGCCGGGGTCACCCGCGCCAAGCGCATACGCGAGGGCTCCGCCAGCAGTCCCACCGATGGCGAAACCGACTATTGCGCCTGCAGCGCCAGCCCCGGCACCTCCAACCCCGGCACCGATTAGTGCACCTACACCCGTCTGAAACGGCTGCGGCGGGAACGCGGAGCCGATCAACGCCCCGACTCCCGCACCAACTCCCGCGCCCACAACCGCCGACGGAATACCAAGCGCGACAGCACCAGCCGTACCACCGGCCATGACACCGATGATCGTGGCGGCAGCACGACGCGTCGCCTCGTCCTCAGGAACACCAGCAGAGATCAAACCTTGCGCGATCTTCGCCTCACCATAGGCCGACCACGCATTGATCGAGTTCACATCACGCTTCGACATCCCCTCCGGAATGTCGGTGACGAAGTTGCCCACACGGATCTTCTCCGGCGGCGGCGCGATCGGCCGAACCGGCGGAGCAACCCGCGGAGCCACCCGATTGTTGATCAACGGAGTGTAGGGCTCGTCATACGAATACGACCCAGGCGCGGTGTACGCCTGATAAGGCGCCTCCACCGGCGGCCCCGGAATACTGCCCGGCCCCGGAACCACGACCGGCTCGACCGTGGCCTCAGCACCGGCACCACCATCCGGCGACACATCGCTCGGACTCGTGCCACCCTGCCCCGGCGCCGTGTCACCCGGACTCGTGCCCCCCTGCTCCGGCACCGCAAACGCCGCTCCCGCGCCCGCAGTGATCGACGCTGCGACCACCGCCGATGTCACCGACAGCAATGGACCACTCGGCACCCGACGCTTCCGGTGCCGACCCCGACTATGACTCATTACTCGACTACCTCTCTGGTGCGCCCACGGCGGGCGAGATCTCACTCAACTGATCGAATGGACTGGATGTAGGACCTTCCGCCGATGGTCGTCGTGCGGATGACCTGGCGGTAGGTGATGGGCGCCGCGTCGGGCTGCAGTTCGGTGAGCACCACCGAGTACTCGCCCGGGCCGCGCTCGGCGACCGTCAGACAGTGCCGGGTACCGATGGGACGCTGGTTGATGTACTGCTGCATCACGTACTCGGAGGCCACCGCGCCCGGCGCCGCGACCGCCCGTGCCGCCCTCGCCGAGCGCAGAACGTAGTAGGCGTGGTTGAAGGCGCGGATCGCGCCGGCGCCGGACTCTTGATCACCGGCATCGTCGCCGTCGGACACCGTCGTCCCCGCCCCCACCGGGCGTTGCGTACAGGCGGGCTCGCTCGCCACGGCGGACGTGGATGGCAACAGCGAATCAGAGGCGTCAGCGGTGGACGTCGATGCCGTCGTCGATTCGGGCTCGCCGCCGCGCGTCAGGACCACACCCAAGGCTGTGGCGACAATCACAAGAATCGCTGCTGCCGCACCTGCGATTCGCAGTGGTGAACCGAAACGTGTGGGCTTCTCACCGCGTGCGGCCGATCCGCTCTTCCGCTTCGCACGGACCGACTTCTCCGCCTCCGCCAGGAACGCGTCGAGCTCCGACGCCGGGCGAGGCGCGACGACCTGCGGTGCGGCGACCGCCGGCCGAATCGGCTCCTCGAGCTGTGGAACTGGACGCTCGAGAACCGCCACCGCGGACGGCTGCGAGGCAACCTGAGCTGGGCCGACGGAGCGGTATCGGGCCAGGTGAGCGGCGAGATCGGCGGCTGGCGTCGCGTCGGAAGCGGGCGACGGCGGGACGTCGGGGAACCACAGTGCGGAAGCGCGCGGCGGCACCAAAGATCCCTCCCCCCGGCCGGTGATCATGTCGTCGTGAAGTTGCGCTCAACGACGGCACGACGCAGGGGGTCCCCCGATGACGTCGGCATATGCCGTCGCTGACCTCGGGACACCCTACAACAGCTCTCAGGACCTTCTCAGCTGTCATCCACAGGGGTGACAGGCGATCCTGCGCTGCGAATTCATGCACACAGATGTCGCGCTGACTAGGGTCGCGAGTGTGCTTCTCACGGCCGCAGTCGCCCGCGGGGTCGCGGACGGAACCGTCGACCTCGCCTTCCGGCGATGGGGCCATCCGCGCATTCATCCCGGCTCGAGCTTCATCGCGCTGACTCACGTCATCGAGGTGACGTCCCTGGAACGCGTCGACCCCGAGCGGATCACGCGCGAGGAGGCGCGGCGCGCGGGATACGGCGATGCCGACGCCGTCCGGGCCGCCCTCTGCGTCAACGTCCACAATCCGACCTACCGCATCGGACTGCAGTGCATCGGCGAGGACCCACGGATCGCCCTGCGCGCCGACGATGATCTGGCGGACGCGGACGTGGACGAGATCCGAACCCGCCTCGACCGGATGGACTCCCGGTCCAAGATCGGGCCGTGGACCCGAGAAACCCTCGACCTCATCGCGCGCCGCCCGGGCGTGGTGTCGACCGACCTCGCGGCTGAACTCGGCACCGACCGAGCAGGATTGAAGCAGGACATCACCAAGCTCAAGAAGCTCGGGCTGACCGACAGCCTCGTCGTCGGGTACGAACTGTCGCCGCGCGGCGTCGAGTTCCGGCGTCGCGACCGCGACTGAGGTCACCGAACATCCGACGGCGACGTGTCGACGTGGGCATCATCAAGTTCATGCCCAGCGCACACCCGGCCCGTCACCTGCTGCGCGCCAAGGATCTCGCGGACGTGCGATTCGCCGAGCCGCTGACGGTCGACGACATGGCCGCCGCGGCGAAACTGTCCCGCGCCCACTTCTCGCGGGCCTTCGCAGCCGCATACGGACAGTCGCCACACGCGTATCTGCAGACTCGACGACTGGAACGGGCAGCGGCCATGCTGCGAACGACAGACCGTACCGTCGCCGACATCTGCATGGCGGCGGGTCTTTCCAGTGTCGGTTCGTTCACCACGAGCTTCACTCGCGCATTCGGCAAGACGCCGACCGCATATCGGGATTCGTTCCCACCCGCTTCCACGTACGCACAGATACCGGCGTGCGTTCTGCGCGTCTACTCGCGCCCGGCGCCGACGAGCCGGACCGAGCAATCCCCGGAAAGGGAAGCAACACGCGACGAGGCCAGGTGAGGACAGCACACGGGGAGAAGACCTCGACGGCCGCAGCGACTTACGTTGATCTCACACCGCAACATCCCTCAAGCGAAGGAAGACAACATGATTCGCATCGCCAGCGTCGAGTTCACCGAGACACCCGAAGAACGGCCGTACGGCATCGACGCGGGTTTCCGCGACCCGTCGGGAAACAGTGTTCGCCTGACGCAACTGGCCGAGGTACTCGCCTAGACCGCCCGGCGTTCCGGCAATCGCGGGTCGCGTCGCCGCGTCGTCGGCGACAATCCGACCATGAACAGCATCCGATCCGGAGTCACGGCGGCTGTGCTCGCGCTAGCCGCCGCAGGTTTGTGCCTCGTGGCCGGAAGCGCGAACGCCGCGCCGTTCCCGGTGATCACGGATGCGCCGACCGCCATCGCCACTCGCTACCTGAGTCCGGCATCGGAGTCGCCCGCCGGCGCCAACCGCTTCGGCTGCCGCGACCGGGACGGACGCAATCCGGTCGTGCTATTGCACGCGACCGCCATGAACCAGAGCGCCAACTGGGCGTATCTCGCGCCGACCCTGGCCAACGCGGGGTACTGCGTGTTCAGCCTGACCTACGGCCAGACGAGCTGGAGCGGCAACACCGGCGGCCTGGGCAACAAGGAGCAGTCCGCCCGTGTGGTCCCGGCTTTCGTCGGACGGGTTCTGGCTGCCACCGGTGCCCAGAAGGTCGATGTCGTCGGCCACAGCCAGGGCGGCGCGATCGCACAGCTCGTCACCCAATTGCCCGGACGCGCCGAACAGGTGGGCACGATCGTCGGGCTGTCCGCGTCGAACCGGGGATACTCCCGCGTCGGGTCGATCACCGACCGCCTACCGGCCCGTGCCCCCGGTCAGAGCTACTGGGGTCCGACGCATCGCTCGATCCGATACGTGAACCTCGCGACGCGATTCGACGAGATCTCGACGCCGTACACCGTGACCTTGATGCCGCCCGGCCCCAACATCACCAACACGGTGATCCAGGACGTGTGCCCGGCGTCGAAGATCGGTCACGTCGGGATGGCCTACTCCCCGACCGTCGCTGCGCTCGTCCGCAACGCACTCGATCCGCAGCGTCGGGTGCCGGTCGTCTGCGGTTCCGACTTCCCGGGTTGACCTGGGCCCTCTGGCTTCGACGACCCGAGTTTTGTTCGATTCCCGACCCTCGCTAGACTCGTCTGCGCTGCCTCGCGTAGCACGCCGCCCTAGCTCAGTCGGTAGAGCAATTCACTCGTAATGAATAGGTCAGGGGTTCGATTCCCCTGGGCGGCTCCATCTCCTCCCGGCCACTCATGCCTCGGTTCTGGCCCACCCCTGCGTCGTCAGAAATCCGCCGCGCGGCCGCCTCGACGCACTGACCGCAGGCCGTTTAGTTCACTCGTTCAACCATGAACAGGCGGGCGTGTGGCAGCCCCGCGGTGCGCGACCCCCGTCGACCGACCCTGCGAACGCAGCCCTGGGCACCATTGGAACAATAGAGGCCACTCCGACTGTTCCTTATTTTATCTATCTCCGTCTCTGTATAACATAGGCCATACAGGCCACCCCGCTTTTGCGTATGGATGCGGAGATAGATCAAGTGTCATACAGAACGCTCAAGTCCGTCTTCCACCAGCACGATCAAGTCGGCGCCGACGCTGAGGAACGGGTCCGACGCGAGTCTCCCGCCGCCCTCCGCTGGGACTTGATGATCGGCGAGTACCCGATGTTCGCGCTGCTGACCCCCGAGATCGCAGTGCTGATCGAACGAATCATGAGCTTTGAGCCGAAGATTCAGTCCGAGTGGGAAGATCTGCCAGGACGAGCACGGACCCACTATCTCCATCGCATGGTCATCGACGAAATCCAAGCGACCAACGAGATCGAACAGGTCCGTTCGACCCGACAGGAGATCGGTGCTGCGATCAGGGCCGTCCGGGCGCGACAACCCATCGAGAACAAGCGCTTCGCGGAGATGGCGCGTCTTTACCTCGACATCGGCAACGACGAGGCCGAAAGTCCGCATACGCTGGACGACATCCGGGCTGTCTACGACGCGGTGACCGCGGGAGAGATCCGTGATGAAGACGCTCCCGATGGGCGGCTGTTCCGGCAGGGACCGGTATCGATCGAATCCGGGACCAAGATCGTGCATACCGGAGTCGTGCCCGAGTCAGCGATCGACGCAGCGCTCACCCTGATGCTGAGCCAGGCGCGCGACGATTCGGTCCCCCAACTCATCAGGGCCGTGGCTGCGCACTTCATCTTCGAGTACACGCACCCGTTCTACGACGGCAACGGCCGAACCGGGCGCTACCTTCTCGCACTCGACCTCCGACAGGTGATCGCTCCGTACGCGAGCCTCGCGCTGTCGGCGACCGTCGCCGACAACAAGGACCGTTACTATCGCGCGTTCGCGGACGTGGAGAATCCACTGAATCGCGGGGATCTGACGCCTTTCTTGATCAGAATGTTGGAGATCATCGCCGAGGCACAACATCGGCTGCTGCTCGACCTCTCCGAACGTCGGCAGAGGATCGAGGCGCTCAGGGCACGCCTTCGCGATCTGGTTGATGACGAACAGTTTCCGCTCAGCGTAGGGCTCGACCGCGAGTCGTCACCGCCGATAAGTCCTGACGACTTCGGCGCGATCTTGTACACCCTCGGCCAGGCCTACTACTTCGATGTGAACCGCGCCGTCCGATCGAACACCCTGGCCGACGTGCTGGGAAGATCCAGTCAGTTCGTCCGACCGCGACTCCAGCGCTTGGACGACGCCGGGATCATCGAGACCGTCACGAGGAAACCGCTGCGTTTCCGGCTCACCCAGCGGGTGGCCGCGCTGCTGGATCTGGAAGGACCTTGATCTCCAGTAGCTGACCCTCCGAGTAGATGTCCCGATTTGTGTCATTCAGACGACAGCGAGCAGCCCACTCGTCGTCTAATATCTGATCGACAAAGAGGGGGCCCAGGGGTGGCAGGATATCGGCGCGGCACGCGACGCGCCGTCGAGAACGACGGCGTCGGTCCTCTTCGACGACCCTCGGGCCTCTCCAACGCCTCTCTCACCCTCGGCGCGCTCTCGCTGGCCACCGTCATCCCGACCGCGGTCGCATCGATCAACGTGACCACCCTGGTCCACGCTCTCGCCACGCCGGACACCGTCCAGGTGGCCACCGAATCGACCACAGGGTGGAGCCAACCGATCCCGTTGTCGCCGGGCGCCGGCGGCCCCGCCGCCCCGTCCGTCGCTGCGACACCGACCGGCGGTCCGGCCGCTCCCATGACACGCGACCTGTCTTCCACGGGTACACCGAGAACGCTGGTCATCGACTTTCCGCACTCGGTCGGACCCATCATCGCCGGCGGTCCCCGAACCCGCGCAGTGTTGTCGACGGAGCTCGACGACGAACTCAAAGAACGTGCGGTGCAACAGAACCTGGCGGTCATGACCGTCATCGCCGGACTCGACGCGAACAGTCCGTTCGTCGTCTACACCGGCGACGCCCAGGGCTCCGGCGGGCCCGGCGCGCCCGGTGTACCCGAGGGCGGCACCAGCCTGACTCCTCCCCCGCCGGGTACCGACGGGCCGGTCATCGTGCTGGTGTCGGATCCGCGCGGGCCGTGGAGCATTCGAGTCTGGCTGGAGACCGTCCCGCTCGTCTCGGCACTCCTGAAGTCGATCGGATGGAAGGTCGACCCGCCCCGGACGGACCGCCCTGTCGAGACGCCACGTCCCGATGCCGGCACGGGCAGCGAGCCGGAGGTCACCGAACCACCCCGCGGCCGGCCCATCGAGCCGACCACCGACCGTGGCAACACCACATCCGACGCCGGAGCCGATGCCGAGACGCCCAGGGACACCGTCGAGACACGGGACGTGGGCCGGGAAACCCTGCGGGACATCGTGGTCGACGATGACCAGGACTTGCCGACCGAGTCCGCCGATGTCGACGACGACGGGGACACCGGATCGGACTCAGGCGAAGCGGGCGACGACGGTACGTCCGAGAGTTCAGGCAACTCCCGATCCGACTCGACGAGCGGTGACCGTTCCGGCGCGGGCGACGACAGCGACTCCTCCGACCGCGGTGGTTCCGGCAGCGAATCCTCGGACTCCGACGCCTGATTCGTCGTCGTAGATCAGGTCCTCAACCGAACACCGACGCGAGTGTTGCTGCCGAGTCGGGCGACAACGGCGAGGTCAGCATCACCGGCCCCTGCGCCATGAATCGTGGAGTCGCACCGCGATGTTCGTCGGCCGCGTGCACGGTGAACGGATGGACCACGTAGACGTCGCCGGGACTGCCGGTCGCGTAGGCGACGCGACGCTCGCGACTCGCGGCGTCCAGTAACGGACCGGCGTCGAAGGGGCTCATCCCATCGTTGTCGAGAACCGCGACAGCGTCGAGATGTGACCCCACCCGGATGCGGGTCGGTGCGTCGGTCGGTCCGACCTCGGAGAGCAGGGTCAGGATCAGCACGGTGTGGGGCCGTCGACTCACCACCCACGATCCGTCCTCGCGCGGTGTGTTGGCGTCGATGTGCCAGCCGCGGTCATCGACCGTCGGCGGCAGCGGGAAGCGGACCGGTATGTTGCCCAGGGCGCCGCGCGGTGTCCAACCGCCGACGCCACAGATCGCATCGAGCGCCTCGGTCAGCTCCGGACTGTTCGCGAGCAACCCGAATGGGCCGGCCCCCACCATGTCCGACGCCCAGCGCACCGGATCGGTCCAGGCGTCCGGGTCGTCCTCGGACAGACCCAGCTGAGCCCACAATCCTGCCCGCGCCCGGTCCGCGGCCTCGCGCAGCAACGGGCGCTCGATCTTGAGGAAACCGTCTGCGCTGAACCTGTCGACGTCGATCACCGTCGCAGCCTCCCACCATCGGGCGTCTCCCGCGAGCGATTTTCGCCGCACCGAGGGCGACAGATCACCAACCGTCGAGAAGCTCACGGCCGCAGCACTTCTGGAATCGACTACTGGAGAGCCTGGTCGATCAGGACTTCGGCGGCGGCTCGTGCATCGTCGGCGGCACGCACCGAGCCCGCGATCGCCGCCGTGGTCTGGGCCCCCTCGGCGAGGATTGACAGCTGCGCGCCGAGGCCGTCGGGGCCTCCCAACTCCGCCACCAGACCCGCGACGTAACGCTGGAAATCGGCCTTCTGCGCACGGACCGCGGCGGCGACCGAGGGCATCTCGGCCCCGAGTTCGCCGTAGGCGTTGATGAACGCGCACCCGCGGAACTCGTCGGTGCCGAACCACTGGAGCAAGAAGTCGAACACGGCGAGCAACCTCTCTCGCGGTGATGACAGCCCCTCCGCGCACGCGGCGATCCCGCTGTTCCACTGCCGGGTCCGATCGTCGAGCACCGCGAGGATCAACGCCTCCTTCGACGGGAACATCGAGTAGATCTTCTTCAGCGACACCCCCGCCGCATCGCGGACCTTGTCCATCCCCACCGCGTGGACCCCGTGCGCGTTGAACAGCTGGTCAGCGGCACGGACCACCTGCTCGCGCGGGTCCACGGCGTCGGTCACCTCGATCTCCTTCACTGCCGGTTCCCGGCTGGGGGTTGCGCGGGGAACGTTCGTTCTCTAGTGTATCAATCACCGGTGAGAACGACCGTTCTCCCGCCCGCCGCATCGATTCCGATCCCGATCGGGTCGCCTCAACAGAGAGAAGTGATCGCAATGGGCTACATCAAAGTCGGCACCGAGAACTCCACCGACGTCGAGCTGTACTACGAAGATCACGGCACCGGCCAGGCCGTCGTGCTGATCCACGGCTATCCGCTCGACGGGAACAGCTGGGAATTGCAGGCGCGCGAGCTCATCGACGCCGGCTACCGCGTGATCACCTATGACCGTCGCGGGTTCGGGAAGTCGAGCAAGGTCGGCACCGGCTACCACTACGACACCTTCGCCGCGGACCTGAACACCGTCCTGGAGACGCTCGATCTCCGCGACGTCATCCTCGTCGGATTCTCCATGGGCACCGGCGAACTCGCCCGTTACGCCAAGAACCACGGCACCGACCGGGTCGCGAAGTTCGCGTTCCTGGCGTCGCTCGAACCGTTCCTGGTGAAGACCGACGACAATCCCGAAGGCGTCGACCGGTCCGTCTTCGACGGTATTGCGGCGGCCGCCAAGGAGAACCGCTACGCCTGGTACACGCAGTTCTACAAGGACTTCTACAACCTCGACGACAACCTCGGCACCCGCATCACCCAGGAGGTCGTCGACGCGAACTGGAACACCGCGGTCGGCAGCGCGCCGGTCGCCGCCTACTCGGTCGTCCCCGCCTGGATCGAGGACTTCCGCGAAGATGTTGCCGCAGTCCGCGACTCGGGCAAGCCGACCCTCATCCTGCACGGCACGGCCGACAACATCCTGCCGATCGACGCCACCGGACGCCGCTTCCACCAGGCCGTTCCGGACGCCGAGTACGTCGAGATCCCCGATGCGCCGCACGGCCTGCTGTGGACTCACGCCGCCGAGGTGAACGAGGCGCTGCTGGGGTTCGTTCAGAAGTGAGCGACCCGGGGTGAGTTCGCCCAGCGAGCACACCCGCGTGACAGCAGGACGGCCGCCGGATGGATTCTCCATCCGGCGGCCGTTTGCCGTCTGTCCCTACCGGGCGTCGTCGTCGACCCGTTCCGCGTCCTCGGCGGTCTCGTCGGACGCCTCGGCGTCCTTGTTGTCGGCGAGGGGGTCGTAGCCGGGGACACCCTCGAGCACCGTCAGTTCCTGATCGATGGCGGCCGAGACGGCCTTGGCATCTTCCTTGATCTTGCGGATGAAGTCCGACATCGCTCGCTCCTCGCTCATCGTCCGGCCGCGGCACGCGACCGTGACCTCATGATAGGTCGAGGCCCGCGTCACCCTCCGGCGATCGGAGTCCGGGCGCGCGACCGATCAGTCCCGGAACATGTCCGCGTACGACGACGACAGCGCCGGGTAGTAGGCGTCCCAGTCGACCTCGGCGACGCTACGGCCGGCCTCGGCCGCCACCAGACGGTCGAGGTAGTACTCCCATCCCGGGCCCACGTTCTCGGCCATGTCGGCCCGTGGCAGTCCCTGGGCGAAGCTCAGTGTCGTCGTTCCGTGGGCCTCGGCCAGGTCCAGTTCCAGCCGCCACACGTCCTCATCCCCGTCCTGGGCCGGGGATTTCGATTCGACGACCAACCGGCGCGGCGGATCGCATTCCAGGATCGTGAACCGCTCCGGCTCCACGTCGTCGCCCTCGGCGGTCATCCGAAAGTCGACGAAACCGTCGACGGGGTCGCCGGCCCATGTTCCGATCCAGCGTTCGAGGCGCGCGGGTTCGGTGATCGCCGCCCATACGGCGTCGATCGGCGCGGCGAACGCCCGCTCGAGCACCACGTGCGGCACGCCGGCCCGCACCTCTCGGCGGCCGGTGGCCGCGATGTCGGCAGTCATCCTGTCTCCCTGTGTCGTTTGCCTGAATCGGGCTGTGCAAGAGGGGAGTCCGCGGATTCCTCATCGACGAACTCGCGCACGGTACGTCGCACCTCGAGGTCGAGCGCGTCGAGATGACGCTCGTCGAATCTCGGCTGCACGGCGTCCGAGTCCACGGTGTGCGAACCCGCAACCGCCGAGTCCACCGCGTCGAGCCACGCCCGGACCCTGGCCAGCGCGCAGGACGCCAGCTCGTAGTGCCGCTCACGGCCGTGGTCGACGGCCGTCGTCACGCCTGCTTCGCCGAGCACGCGGAGATGACGCGAGATCGCCGGTCGGCTGATCGGGTGGTCGGCCGCGAGATCGACGACGCGCGCCGACCCGCGAGCGAGCCGCTCGATCAGCGCACGACGCACCGGGTCGGCAATCGCCTCGAAGTCGTCCACGTCCTATTGGTAACACACGAGTTACCAATAGGGAAGGGTGAAGCTGTCTACGCCCCGGCCGGGCGCGCGAGCGCGAGTCCGATCCGCGCGACCATGTCGTCGACCGCGAACTTCGGCTTCACGTTCATGTCGAGGGCCTCCCGGCACGCGAGCACGGCTTCGACGCACTGCAGCAGCTGCTCGGGCTTGGCGTAGCCGGCGAGCGGGTTCGCGAGGTCGTCGGCCTTGTCCGGATGCATCGCGGTGACCTGGGCGCCCACGCCGACGACGAGCGCGTCGCGGAACAGCGCGGCGAGATCGACCAGAGCACGGTCGAGGACGTCGCGTCCGACCCGGGTCGCCCTCGACTTCTGCCGCTTCTCCAGTTCCTTGAGCGCGCCGGCACTTCCGCGCGGCATCCGCGCGGTGCCCTTGCCCGTGCCGCCCGCCCCGAGCGCGGTCTTCATCTCCTCGGTCTCGGCCGCGTCTAGCTCGGCACTGATCGCCTTGGCGGCCTCATCGGCCGACCGAACGAGCTCCTCGGCAGCGGCATAGGCGGTCGAGTCGCGGGCGGCGGCACGCGCCAGCCCGAGCGCCTTCTCGCGTTGCGTGCGCGCTTCGGGATCCGTCGCCAGCCGACGCGCGCGCCCGATGTGGCCGCCACACACCGACGCCGCCCACCGAGCCTGCTCCGGATCGAGACCGTCGCGCTCGACGAGCACCCGCTCGATGTCGGCGGTCGTCGGCGTCACCAGTGCGATGTGCCGGCAGCGCGACCGCAGGGTCACCGAGATGTCCTCGGGATCGACCGACGGCGCGCACAGCAGGAACACCGTGCGTGACGGCGGCTCCTCGACGACCTTCAGCAGCGCGTTCGCGGCCTGCTCGGTGAGCCGGTCGGCGTCCTCGACGATGACGATCTGCCAGCGTCCCGTGCCCGGCCGGCGCGCGGCGGCCTGCACGATGTCCCGCATCGCGCCGACGGCGAGGCTCAACCCCTCCGGCACGACGTGGCGGACGTCGGCGTGGGTCTTCGCCATCACCGTGACGCACGCCCGGCATTCACCACAACCGACGTTCGTGGCGTCGGGCGCCTGACACTGGAGAGCCGCGGCGAAGCACTGCGCGGCCACCGACCGACCGCTGCCCGGTGGTCCGGTGAACAGCCACGAGTGGGTCATCGACGCCCGCGACCACCCCGCATCGACGGCCGGGATCTCGTCGTCGGCGAGGAACAGATCGTCAGACGCACCCGCGTCGAGCCTCGCCGCGAGAGCACGCGCTGCCCGGGCGGCGGCCCGCAGATCGTCGGCGATGGCCTCTTGCCCGGTCAGCCGATCGAAGACATTTGTCACAGCAACACCCTAATCCGCAGTTCGGACACGCCTGAGGCGCGGAACCGTGTTTAACGATTGCAAGCAGCCAGCTACCGTGGTCTCCGTGGTTCAACAACGGTCGCGGTGGTCAAAGGGCCTGCATCTGGCCCGATGGCTCATTCATACGCCGTGGCCGATTCTCGCGCTGGACATGCTGCGGGCGAACCTCGTGGGTGCACTGTTCACCTTCGCGTTCCTGCGCTTCGGCATGCCGATCCAGGATTCGATCAGCCTCGACGAGATCACCGCGCTGAACCAGGTCATCTTCGCGGCCTACCTGTTGATCGCGATGGTCATCGGCGGCTTCGCCAGCATCCAGTTGTCGCTACCCGTGCTCATCTGGCATCGGCGTCGCACCCGACTCGACAACGAGGCCGCACGACGCCGCGCCCTCGCGCTACCGATGCTGCTGACCGCGGTGAACGCCGCGCTGTGGGTCGTGGGCGGCACGCTGTTCACGCTCGTCAACCTGACCGTGTCGTCGAAGAACGCCTTCATCGTCGCGATCGCCAGCACGATCGGCGCGATGGTCACGTGTGCGCTCAGCTACATGCAGGCGGAGAAGGTCATGCGGCCGATCACGGTCGCGGCGATGGCCAACAATCCCGACAATGCCATCGCGCCCAGTGTCACCACCCGCATCACCGCGTTCTGGGTGATCAGCGTGGTCGCCCCGATGCTGGTGATCATCGGGATGATCGTGCTGCACCGGCTCGGCATCATCGAGGCCGACTCCACCGGCCTGGAGCGGCCGATCCTGTGGATGGCGATCTCGGCGCTCGCGTTCAGCGTGATCGCGATCGTGCGCGTTGTCGCCGCCATCAACGACCCGATCAAGCAGCTGCGGCGCGCACAGTCCAAGGTCAGCGAGGGCGACCTCAACGTCGCGGTGAAGATCTACGACGGCAGTGATCTCGGCCTGCTGCAGGCCGGGTTCAACGACATGGTCGCCGACCTGCGCGAACGCCAGCAGCTGCGCAACCTGTTCGGCCGCTACGTCGGCGAGGACGTTGCGCGGCGGGCCATCGAGACCGGCACCGAACTCGGTGGCGAGGAACGCTACGTCGGCGTCCTGTTCGTCGACATCGTCGGCTCGACGCGCCTGGCGGTGAATCGGCCGCCCCGCGAGATCGTCGAACTGCTCAACGAGTTCTTCCGGGTCGTCGTCGGCGTGGTCGGTCGCCACGGCGGGTTCGTCAACAAGTTCCAGGGCGACGCGGCGCTCGCCATCTTCGGGGCGCCGCTCGACCTCGACGACTTCGCCGGCCGGGCACTCGCGTCCGCGCGCGAGCTGCGGGCCGAGCTCTACGAGACCCTGGGTGACACCGACATCGGCATCGGAGTATCGGCCGGCAAGGCCATCGCCGGGCACATCGGCGCCGAGCAGCGACTGGAGTACACGGTCATCGGCGACCCGGTCAACGAGGCGGCCCGCCTCACCGAGCTCGCGAAGGACGAACCCACCCGCGTCCTCGGGTCCGCACGCGCGGTGTTCCTGGCATCTCACGAGGAAGCCGAGCACTGGGAGATCGGCGAGGGCGTCGAACTCCGCGGCCGCGGGATCGAGACGCTCCTCGCGCGCCCGCACCTCGAGCCGGACCGGCGGGACTGAGCTACCACCCTCCCCTGCCCCTGAGGCGACTCGCCTTCGCTTGTCCCCAGCGTTTATTGGGCGCATTTACTCGGCGTCCGGCGTCGCCTTCTTGGCCGCCGTCTTCTTGGCGGTCGACTTCTTGGCTGCGGTCTTCTTCGCCGTCGTCTTCTTGGCTGCGGTCTTCTTCGCCGCCGTCTTCTTGGCCGCTGCCTTCTTGGCGGGGGCCTTCTTCGCCGCCGCCTTCTTCGTGGTCTTCTTCGCAGCCTTCTTGGCCGGGCCACGTGCCCGACGATCGGCGAGCAACTCCATCGCGCGCTCCGGCGTGATCGAGGCGACCTCGTCGCCCTTGCGCAGGCTGGCGTTGGTCTCGCCGTCGGTCACGTACGGTCCGAACCGACCGTCCTTGATGACCATCGGCTTGCCGCTGACCTCGTCGTCCTTGCCGAGCTCACGCAGCGGCGGCGCGGCGGCCTGACGACCGCGACGCTTGGGCTCCGAGTAGATCTTCAGCGCCTCGTCGAGGGTGATCTCGAAGAGCTGCTCCTCGGTGCCGAGGGACCGCGAGTCCGAGCCCTTCTTGAGATACGGGCCGTACCGGCCGTTCTGCGCGGTGATCTCGTCGCCCGACTCCGGGTCTACGCCGACGACGCGCGGCAGCGACAGCAGCTTCAGCGCGTCCTCGAGCGTGACCGTCGAGATGTCCATCGTCTTGAACAGCGAGCCCGTACGCGGCTTGGGACCGGCCTTCTTCGCCGCCTTCTTCGCGGTCTTCTTCGCCGCCGGCTTCGTCTTGGTGGCCGTGCCCCCGCCGGGCGAGTCGAGCGGGACGACGTCGCCGTCGGCGGTGTCCGAACCTCCGGTGCCGCCGCCCGACCCGCCGTCACGCGGCGTCGGGCCCGCGGGAATGGTTGCGGGCGTGTCCCCGTCGTCGTCATCGTCGTCCGACGGCAGGACCTCGGTCACGTACGGACCGAAACGTCCTTCCTTGGCGACGATCTCGTGACCGGTGACGGGGTCCGTACCGAGCGAACGTCCCTCTTGCGGTGTCGCGAAGAGCTTTTCGGCAACCGCGAGGGTCAACTCGTCCGGGGTGATGTCGGCGGGCAGGTTGGCGCGCTGCAGATCCTCTTCCGCACCGTCCGCGGCGACATTGCGCTCGAGATACGGCCCGTATCGGCCGACCCGCACATAGATCGGGCGGCCCTCTTCGTCGTTGAACAGACGGATGGAGTTGACCTGCCGCGCGTCGATCTCCTCGAGATTGACACCGACGAGCTTCTTCAGACCGCCGTATTGCGCGATTGCCGAGTGGGCGGAACGGGTTTCACCGTCGGCACCGGAATGGTCGTCGCCGAAGTAGAACTCCGACAACCACTTCGTGCGGTTCTCGTTACCCGTGGCGATCTGATCGAGGTCGTCTTCGAGGGTCGCGGTGAAGTCGTAGTCGACGAGGCTCTCAAAGTACGCCTCCAGCAGACCGACGACCGCGAACGCGATCCACGACGGCACCAGGGCGTTGCCCTTCTTGACCACGTACCCGCGGTCCTGAATGGTGCCGATGATCGACGCATACGTCGACGGTCGGCCGATCCCGAGTTCCTCGAGCACCTTCACCAGCGACGCCTCGGTGAAGCGCGCCGGCGGGTTGGTGGAGTGACCGTCTGCGGTCAGGTCGGTGGCCGTCAGCGACTGCCCCTCGGTGAGCTGCGGCAACCGGTTCTCGGCGTCGTCGGCCTGGCCGCCGCTGAGCTCGTCGACCGTCTCCACGTAGGCCGACAGGAAGCCCGGGAAGGTGATCGTGCGACCTGACGCGGCGAAGGTGCAGCGCTCTCCTGACGACGCGGTGCCGGCGATACGCAGGCTCAGCGTGGTGCCCTTGGCGTCGGCCATCTGCGACGCGACCGTGCGCTGCCAGATCAGTTCGTACAGGCGGAACTCATCGGCCTCGAGCTGCCCGGCCACCTGGCCGGGGGTACGGAAGGTCTCACCGGCGGGTCGGATCGCCTCGTGTGCTTCCTGGGCGTTCTTGACCTTGCGGGTGTACTGGCGCGGCGTCGAGTGGACGAAGTTGTCGCCGTAGAGCTCGCGGGCCTGGGCGCGGGCGGCGTTGATCGCCGACTCGCTGAGGCTCGTCGAGTCGGTACGCATGTAGGTGATGAAGCCGTTCTCGTACAACCGCTGCGCGATCCGCATCGTGCGGTCGGAGGTGAACCGCAACTTGCGGCCGGCCTCCTGCTGCAGCGTCGAGGTCATGAACGGCGCGTACGGACGGCGCGTGTAGGGCTTCTCCTCGACCGAGGTGACGGTCATCCCCGCACCTCGCAGGCCGGTGGCCAGACTCTCGGCGCGGTCGGCGTCGAGCACGATGACGCCGTCGGACCTCTTCAGGACACCCGTCGACTCGAAGTCGCGTCCCGTGGCGACCCGGGCTTCGTCGACGTTGACCAGCCGCGCCTTGAAGGTCTGCGGATTGGAGCTGTCCGCACTCTCCGCGCTCGCGTCCATCGTCGCGGAGATGTCCCAGTACTCGGCCGACACGAACGCCATGCGCTCGCGCTCCCGTTCGACGATGATGCGCGTCGCCACCGACTGCACACGGCCCGCAGACAGCTTCGGCATGACCTTCTTCCACAGCACCGGCGACACCTCGTAGCCGTAGAGGCGGTCGAGGATGCGTCGGGTCTCCTGCGCGTCGACGAGGTCGATGTCGAGGTCACGCGGGTTCTCGGCAGCCGCCCGGATGGCCGGCTCGGTGATCTCGTGGAACACCATGCGCTTGACGGGGATCTTCGGCTTGAGCGTCTCGAGGAGATGCCAGGCGATCGCCTCCCCCTCACGGTCACCGTCGGTGGCGAGGTAGAGCTCGTCGACGTCCTTCATCAGCGACTTGAGTTCGCTGACGGTCGACTTCTTGTCGGGCGACACCACGTACAGCGGCTCGAAGTTCTCGTCGACGTTCACGCCGAGACGTGCCCAGGACTGCCCCTTGTACTTGGCCGGCACGTCGGCGGCACCGCGCGGGAGGTCGCGGATGTGCCCTCGGGACGACTCCACCACATAGTTCGCCCCCAGGTACCCGGCGATCTTGCGGGCCTTGGTCGGGGACTCGACGATCACGAGGCGTCGAATACCCCTGTTCGAGCGGGATGCGGTGCTGGTCTCTGCCACCGGGGCGTCCTTCGGTTGACTGGGTGGAGAACGTTCCTGCGTGTCAGTTCAGGTGTGTTCGATGGGTTTGTACCTTATGTATAGCGCCGTTTGCACATCTGAATTCCGTCTCGGACCCGGCGAGGTGACCGATCCGACACCGTTCCGACCCGTTGTAGCAGCTCAACGGCTCGAATGCGGGATGACTAATGCTCGTCGACCGGAGGCCAGTCGGCGACGGCCTCGGCACAGGGCGGGACGCCGACGTACTCGTGCAACCGGGACAGGCGCCGGTGGCCTGCGATCCGCAGGGCCGGGGAATGCCCGCGCGTACCGACGAGGGTTGGTGCGATGCCGACCCGCATCAGCGCCGTGGCGAGTGCCGCGTGCGACTCCGGAGCGTGGGGATCCAATCCGAGCTGGTAGCGGCCGGCATCCGAGTGACCGGCGGCGATCACCCACAGGCGCAGGGCCCGGAAACTCGGAACCCAGCCGGGGGGCATCGCCTTGACCGCTCCCGCGGACCAGGCCGCGTGCAGGGGATCGAGTTCATGGCAGGGCGCGGTCCGGGCCAGCGGCGTGCCCTCGTCCGAGACCGTCGACTCGGCTTCGAGGCCGGCCGCACGCATCTCGACGACGATCTGCTCTACCCGCCAGCGGTCGGCGACCACGATCGAGACCCGCGTACCGGTTTCGGAGCGGACGGCCTGTCCGTGCGCCGCGAGCAGCCCCGCGAGGTCGGCGTACGCGGGCTGTTCGGTCTCCGCGGAGAAAAACGACAACTGGCCCACGATTCGAGACTAGTGCTGTGTCTCGGAAATAGGTGGGCGGTTCAGGTGGCGCGTTCGCGACGCGCGGAGCGCTGCGGAACGGGAGCCAGACAACAAACCGCTCCCGCCTCGACGAATCGAAACGGGAGCGGTGGTTTGCCCCGACTGCTTGGTGCAGTCACACGCGGGTCTTCTCAGACAGCGCGGACGCCGGTGGCCTGCGGCCCCTTGGTGCCCTGACCGACCTCGAACTCGACCCGCTGGTTCTCCTCGAGGGTGCGGAAACCGGATCCCTGGATCTCGGAATAGTGGACGAACACGTCGTCGGAACCCTCATCAGGCGCGATGAAGCCGAAGCCCTTTTCCGCGTTGAACCACTTCACAGTTCCCTGTGCCATTCTTGCAATCCTTTACATATCAACTGTCGCGACACGATGGGTCATCGTGTCGTGGCCGGTCGACCGCCATACCTCAAAGAGCCCCGCGAAGATCTGCATCGATCCGCCAAACTAACCTCAGTACCACGGCTGCAACATGCTTGTCGCCCACCGGGCGGTGGGTCGCGAAAGCTGCGGCCGGAACCAGTCAATCATGTTCGGCCCCCCAGCGATAGTCACACGAACCAAAGTGAGTCAAAACCTCGTCAAACTTCAGACCAACGACACCAGCCGGTAACATCGACGCAGGTCGGAGACCCGTCGCTGCAACACTATTTCGAAGAGTTCTCACCAGAAGATGCAGTACTCCACATTCGGGACAGGCCTGTTGGCCCGCACCCTCGCGGGGTCCGACGCCGACCCCTCCCCGCTCACCCACCTCTCGGTAATCCCATCGCGCTCACCATCTTTCGACGCCTGGCCGGAGTGGGTGCCGCAGCCCCTGATCGACGCCTACGCCGACAACGGCATCGAGAAGGTGTGGACTCACCAGGCGCGCGCGGCCGACGCCGCATTCCGCGGCAATCATGTGGCTATTTGCACCGGGACCGCATCGGGCAAATCGATGTCGTATCAAATGCCCATTCTCACTTCTTTTCTGAACGAAAAGAATGCGACCGCGTTATACCTCGCGCCGACAAAAGCTCTCGGGGCCGACCAGATCCGGGCGGTGTCCTCGATCATCGCCGGGCGACCGGAGTTCGGGCACCTCCAGCCGTGCGCATACGACGGCGACACCGACCCCGAGATCCGGCAGTGGGCGCGCGCCCATTCGCGCTGGATCTTCACCAACCCCGACATGCTGCACATCGGCATCCTGTCCCATCACCACCGATGGCGTCAGTTCTTCCGGCATCTGCGGTTCATCGTCGTCGACGAATGTCACCACTACCGAGGCGTGTTCGGGTCTCACACCGCCCTGGTGATGCGGCGTCTGCTGCGGATCGCGCGGGCCGCCGGTGCCGATCCGGTCGTCATCGGCGCGAGTGCGACGGTCGCCGAACCGGCCGAGGCGCTGGGCCGGTTGATCGGTGAACCGGCCGTCGCGGTGACAGAGGACGCATCTCCCCGCGGGGAGCGGACCGTCGCCCTCTGGGAGCCCGATTTCCTGCCGGTGGTCACCGGCGAGAACGGTGCACCCGTCCGACGCTCGGCCGGCGCTGAATCCGCCCGACTGCTGGCCGATTTCGTGGTGGAAGGTGCTCGTACACTGTGTTTCGCCCGGAGCCGGCGGGGCGTCGAACTGACCGCACTCAGCGCACGACACCTGTTGTCACAGAGCGCCCCCGAGCTCGAGTCCCGGATCGGCGCGTACCGGGCGGGATACCTGGCCGACGATCGGCGACGTCTGGAGAAGGCCATCTCCGACGGCGAACTGCTGGGCGTGGCCACCACCAATGCGCTCGAACTCGGCGTGGACATCAGCGGACTCGACGCCGTGATCGTCAGCGGGTACCCCGGAACGGTCGCCTCGTTCTGGCAGCAGGCCGGGCGCGCGGGACGCCAGCGCGAGTCCGGCGACTCACTCGTCGTGCTCGTCGCCCGCGACGACCCGCTCGACACCTACCTCGTGCATCATCCGGAGTCACTCCTCGGCAAACCCGTCGAGGCCACGGTCACCGACCCCGCCAACCCGTACATCCTCGGTCCGCACCTGCTGTGCGCCGCCATGGAGAAACCGCTGTCGGACAGCGAGATCGACGCCTGGAACGCCCGCGACGTGGCGCAGGACCTGGCCGCCGACGGCCTGCTGCGCAAACGTAAGTCCGGCTGGTACGTCACGGCCGGAACCGAACCCCACGCCGACGTCGACATCCGCGGCGGCATCGGCGGGCAGGTCCTGATCGTCGACACCACGACGTCGCAGCTGCTCGGTACCGTCGACACCGGCCGGGCCATGTCGACGGTGCACCCCGGCGCCGTCCACATTCACCAGGGCGAGACCTATCTCGTCGACGAGCTCGATCTCGACGACGGTCTCGCGCTGGCGCATCCGGAGGACCCGGACTGGACGACGTCGGCGCGGGAGACGACGGACATCAGCATCACCGCGACGCTCGCGAGCCGGCGATTCGGCCCGCTGACGGTCGCATTCGTGGAGGTCGACGTCACCCATCAGGTCGTCGGTTACCTCCGCACGTTGCGCACCGGAGAGGTGCTCGACGCCGTCGAGCTCGACATGCCCGAGCAGACCCTGAGCACCCGCGCCGTGATGTACACCCTCACACCGGAGGCACTCGCCGACGCCGGTGTCGACGAGACCCGGTTGCCCGGTTCGTTGCACGCCGCGGAACACGCGGCCATCGGCCTCCTCCCTCTCGTTGCGACCTGCGACAGGTGGGACATCGGTGGACTCTCGACCGACCTCCACCCGGACACCGGTCTGCCGACGGTCTTCGTCTACGACGGGTACATGGGCGGTGCCGGTTTCGCCGAACGCGGGCATTCGGCGTTCCTGACCTGGATCGACGCCACCCGAGACGCCGTGGCCAGCTGCGGTTGTGAGAGCGGTTGCCCGTCCTGCGTGCAGAGTCCCAAATGCGGCAACGGTAACGATCCGCTCGACAAGAATGGCGCAGTAGCCGTCCTGGATCTTCTCCGTCGGGAATACTTGGCCCATGCATGACGAGGCATCCGACCGGGGGACCCACACGTATCGTCAGGTCACCCGACCCTCTCGTGCCTTCTTCCTGCTCGCCCGCCCGACGCAGAACACCGACCAGTTGCCGTCGTCCATCGGCGAGCGCGACGTGTTCTTCTCCGAAGACGAGGCGCTCGACGCCCTGGACCTCCACTACGCCTGGTGCGCGGCCCGTTCCGGAGGTTTCACCGATGTCGTGACCACGGCACAGTGGTATCTGCAGACGGCGATGGTCGGTCCGCGGGTCACCGCCTCCCTCGGTGAGGTCTATCTGGCGTCCACCGATGCCCACTCCGGTGAAACCTGGGCAGCAGCAGGCGGTTTCCTCACCGAGGGGGAACTCATCCACTGGTCGTCGTTCGTCCGGGCCGCCCGATCGTGGATTCCGCTGAACACCGGGACCGATGCGCTCGAACTCGCCTATCGCGGCGACACCGACGTGCACTTCCACCAATTGTGGTTCGCGCCCATGCAGTCCATCCGGGTGTACCCCAAGCGGATCTCCGTCGAATCCGACGGTCTCGGGTAGGGCCGCCCTTCGGCACGGGGTCAGTCCACCGGTCCCGCGCGCGCCTGGACGGTGGCGTCGCTCGTCCCGAAACTCCCGAGCGCCACCGGCACCCGAACCGTCACCACCACATCGTCTCCGGCGGTACGGCACTCCACGAGCTCGGCCCCCGAGTCCTGTCGGCGGCTCAGATCTCGTGCCGCCGCGCATGGATTCGGCTCACCCGCCGCATGCTCGATCGCCGCGGCCAGAGCGGACAGATCGGCCGCCGACTGGGCGCGGTGGCGGGCGAGCACCGCTGCCCCGACATAGATCACCATCACGAGAACCGCAGCCAGCGCCGCGATCACGAATGCGCCCAACACCGTTGCGTGACCGCCGTCGTCGGCGATCAGCCCACGACGGCGCGTCATGGCCCCACCCCCGGCGCGAACACCACCTGATCCGCACCTGTCGGCTCCTTGGCCGCGACCGCCCGGGCCGACACCGTGAGACCCGGCAGCATCGCCACACCCGATCGGACCTCGACCACGACGACCCGATCGTCCGCATCCGAGATCGACACGCGCGCACCGTCTCCGACCAGCCGTTGCGCGACCTCGCGCCCCGAAGCATCACCCGCAGCGGACAGGCGAGCCACCTCGCGCGCCGCATCGGTACAGCGGATCTGGGTGGTCACCGCGGCGACCGCACCCACGGCGATGAGCACCATGACGACGATCGCGGCGATCGCGTACGCGGCCTCGACCGTCACCATGCCTGATTCGTCGGCGAGCAGGCGTCGCAGCCACTTTCGGCGGTTCATCAACCGACCGAGGTGTTGAGCGCCTTTCCGATGATGCCCGTCAGGGCACTCACGATGTTGTCACCGGTGACCACCGTGTAGAGGATCGCCCCGAACGCCGCCGCGGCGATGGTGCCGATCGCGTACTCCGCCGTGGACATGCCTTCCTCGTCGGTCATCAGGCGCGTCATGTGCGCGCCTAGACGTCCGATCACATCGCTTCGATCGTGCGGCGCCGCGGCCTGGGTGGCGTCGTGGGTCCGGAACATGGTGCGTGACATGGTCTCTCCTGGGAGTCGATGGAACCGAGTGAACGGTGTTGCACGTACTTGGACGCAGCGCGTCGCCGTTCGGATCCCTCGGATTTGCCGACCCTGCCGTTCCGGCGCAAACCCCGACGATTCCCGGCTAAGAGGTCGACCACACCCCGAGTTCGTTGCCGCTCGGATCCGTGAAGTGGAACCTACGACCACCGGGAAAAGCGTAGGGGCCGTTCACGATCTCGCCACCCGCCGCGCGCACCCGCTCCACTGAGGCGTCGAGATCGTCGGAGTAGAGCAGCACAAGGGGACCACCGCGTACGGCCGCGACCTCGCTCGTCGCGAGACCCCCGACCTCGGGCAGGTCCGGGCCGCCCGGATTCGCGATTCCCGCGTATACGGGACCGTAGTCGTTGAACTGCCAGCCGAACGCAGCCGCGTAGAACGCCTGCGCCGCGGCCGAGTCGGTGACGGTGAGTTCGATGTAGTCGATGGCATGGTGTCGGTGCCCGGAGTCGGTCATGGAGAACATTCTGCGTCGTCGCACCGACAAGCACGTCAGATCGAACCCAGAACCGACGAGGCGAGCCCGACGACGACCGGGACGATCCCGAGACAGATGAACGCGGGCAGGAAGCACAGTCCGAGCGGGCCGCTGATCGCGACACCGGCCCGTTCGGCGGCGGCGAGTGCGTCGTCGTGCGCCCGGCGTCGAACATCGTCGGCGAGTTCGGCGAGGCCGCCGGCCAGCGACGAGCCGGCCCGCGCCGACCGGCGCGCCATCGCGGCGAGTGCATCGAGATGGTCGTCCGACGTCTCGCCGTCCGGTCCGTCGAGCAGGGCCGACCATGCCGCGTCCGGATCGGCGCCCAGCTGCAGCAGGTCGGCGACATGAGCGAGGGGCGCCGCCATCGACGCCGGCGCGCGTTCGGCGACCACCGAGGCCGCGGTCCCCACCGGCAGACCGGCGCGTAGGCACACCGCGAACAGATCGAAGGCCGCCGCGACCGCGAACGGGTCGTCGGCGGAAGGGCCGGCACCGAGCCACCGCGGCGTGCGATCGGGCGGCGGCGGATCGGTCACCCGATAGAGCAGCCAGCGCGGCGCGGGCCAGATCCACAGCGCGGCCGCGAGCAGCACCGCCGAACACGCTGTACCGGTGAGGCCGCCGGACATCAACGTGCCAGCACCTTGCCGGTGATGCGCTCGGACCAGCCGATCCCCGCCGCGACCAGAGCACACCCGACCACCAGCAGGATCCCTCCCAGGCCACCGCCGAGGAGGACCTGGATCGGACCCGCACCGGTCGCCTGACCCAGGGCGATCCCGAGTAATGGCAGACCGGCGAGGACCGCTGCCGTCGCCCGCGGTCCCGACAGTCCGGCTCGCGTCCGATCCGCGAAGCCACGCCGCGCCTGAAGATCCGAACGCACCGCACCGAGCAGGTCGACCATCGGCAGGCCGCGGTCCTCGGCGATCTGCCAGGCCACGCCGATACGACGCCAGGACGCCTCGCCCGAGACCCTGCCCGCCAGGCCGGCCCCGGACACCGGGTCGATCACCGACCCGCCCAGGGCGGCCCGGAACGCCATCGACTCCAACCCGTTCGCGATCTCCGCTCCGGTGGCCGGGTCATGGGGCTCGCGACGACGGAGTTCGGCGACCGCGACCTCACAGGCCCGGACCGGTGGCGCACCCACCGACAGTTCGGCGATCATCAGCGACAGCCCCAGGAGCAAGTCATCCGACTGGCGGTCGAGGCGCTTCTCCGCCGACCGCCGCCGACGTACCCACAGCACGACCGTCACGACGATCGCGGCAGCGACGGCGGCCGGCAACCCGCCGACCAGGAGCGCCCCGAACGGGACCGTCATCGGGATCAGCACGGCCGGTGCCGATCTCCGGGCGGGGCGGGGTTGTTCGGACACCGTCTGGAGTCGGCTTCTCGCTCGCGGCGCGGCCGACAGCGGCACCGCGATTCCGACGGCTCCCAGGACCAGCGCGGCGGCGACCGGCGTCGACATCATCGTCGGTCCCCCGACACCGGCCCACGCCCGGCGACCAACCGGTCGAAGTGATCGCGCTCCGCCGTGAAACCGCTGTTCCGCAACCAGATCGGCACGATCGTCACGCGTCCGGCGTCGTCACGCCGGACGACCCCGATCTCGGCGAGTCCGCGGGTCCCGCCCGCGTTGCGCGCCACGCCTAGCACCACCTGCAGTGCGGCACCCAGCTGACTGTGAAGAGCGTCGCGGGCCATGCCTCCGAGGGCGGCGAGGGCCTCCATCCGCGCCGGCACCTCCGACGTCGAGTTCGCGTGGACCGTGCCGGCACTCCCGTCGTGCCCGGTGTTCAGCGCGGTGAGGAGGTCGATGACCTCACCGCCGCGAACCTCTCCGACGATGATCCGGTCGGGTCTCATCCGAAGTGCCTGACGGACCAGGGTCCGCACCGGCACCTCGCCCACGCCTTCGACATTCGACGCGCGCGCGACCAACCTCACCACCTGCGGATGGCGCGGGGCCAGTTCGAGCGCATCTTCGACGCAGACGACCCGCTCGCGCGGATCCATCGCTCCGATCAATGCGTTGAGCAGGGTCGTCTTGCCGGTCCCGGTACCGCCGATCACCAGGAATGCCAGGCGGTTCCGGAGGATGTCCTCGATGATCGGCACCACCTCGGACGGGATCGCGCCGCTCTCGACGAGGCTGGGCAGATCCTTGGACGCCGAACGCAGGACCCGCAAGGAGATACATGTCCCGTCCGCGGCAAGCGGTGGGATGATCGCGTGCAGCCGCACGGTGTAGCCGCGCCGACCGACGTTCGACAGCTGCCCGTCGACCCAGGGCTGGGCGTCGTCGAGCCGCCGCCCGGCGCCCAGGGCCAGCCGCCCCGCGAGGCGGCGTACCGACGCCTCGTCCGGGAAGCGGATCGTCGTCTGCTCGAGTCCGGAGCCGCGGTCGACCCAGACCTCGTCGGGACCGGCGACCAGGATGTCGGCGATGTCGGGTTCGGCGAGGAGTTGCTCGAGCTTGCCCGCCCCGGTCAGCTCGGTCTGCAGGAAACGGAGGGCGGCGAGCAGGTCGGTGTCACCCAGCACTCCCCCGGCCTCTGCCCGGATCGCGTCGGCGATGACGGCCGGACTCGGGTCGGCCGCGTCGGCGGCCAGTCGCGAGCGAACCCGGTCCAACAGCGCCTCGTCGGCCGGTCCGTCGATTCGCGCCTGGGTCACGACGCACGCTGGCGGCGCTCGGCGACCCTGGCGTGCACGGTGTGCGCCGCGCGTCCGAGCGGACTGCGAGGCCGCAACCGCAACGGACCACCCTCCAGCCGCCCCGCGAGACGGGGCTCCGGCCGATAGGCGGCGAGCAGTGGGAGTCCGATGGCATCCGCGACCTGTTGCGGACGCAACCCGCCGGGCGACGGGCCGCGCACCACCAGCTCGACGGCCACCTCGTCACCGACGACACGGTCGACGATGCGTCGAGCCGCGGCGCATCCGCCGACGGTGAGTGTGGTCACCACCACCACGACATCGGACGACGCGATCGCGGCGCGCACCACCGGCGCGTCGGACCTGGGCAGGTCGAGCACGACGAGATCACCATGAGTGTGCCCGGCGTCGATGACCGCGGTGACCGCGTCGACACTCAACCCGGCGCTCGGCAGGCGTTGTGAGGTCAACACCGCCAGGCCCTCGCCCGCGTTCGGCAGCGCCTGGTGGAGCGCCGTACCGCCGACGACGCCGCCGTCGAGCGAGAGATCCTGCCACCGCAGCCCGCGGCGGCGCTCGATGCCCAGCAGGAGATCGGCTCCGGCGCCCATGTCGTCGAGGTCGAGCAGAAGCGTGGGCGACTCGGCACCTGCCGACGTCAGCGCAACCGCCGCGGCCAGGGTCGACGCCCCGGCACCACCGTGAGCACCGATGAGCGCCACGACCCCCGCAGGTCGGCGTCTGGGCACCCGGCACTCCGTCAGTACCCGGACGAGGCGTCCTTCGTCGGCCGGGAGCGTCGACGCGTCCTCGATACCCAGTTCCATCGCCATCCGCCAGATGTGTGCTCCCGGTTCGGTCGCACTCACCAGTACGAGACCGGGTCGCCGAGGTGGGCGCACCCGGGCGAGAACGGCGATCGCGGACGGGTCGGCCGCGACGGCCCGGGCGGTCAGCCATTCGCGACGGCAGTCGTCCGCCGGCGCGCTGAGCACGTGGTATCCGGCTGCGGCGGCGCAGCGTGCGACGTCGTCGTGGAGGTCGGGGTCTACGAGAACCAGGAGTTCATCGGGCATGCGGCCGATCATCCGGCAGATGAGCGTTCCGACGGGCGGGATCGCGGGCGGTTGGGGATGGCGACGAAGGCTGTGGACAAACTCGCGCAACCGGCGGGGTCTCGGGATACAACAGACCCCAGACAGAGGACAACCCCGGCCAGGGGGGGAGGAGGCCGGGGTCGTCACGTTTCAGCCCCGGGGGGTCGGGCTGAAACGCACCGGTATGAGAACCGGGTACCGATGACTATACACACGGGTTTGGATTATTTGCAAGCACAACAATCCTATTCACTAATGTCCGTTCTACTGCGGAGTAACCAGGAGATCGAATGCGACGCCCGTTCCGGGCGCCTATTCGGGAATCGCGATTCAGGTCCGCGAATCGCGCAACGTCTTTGCAACGTTCCCGCTCGAGGCCGCCGAATGCCCTGACCGGACACCCACCACCCCCGAACCGCCGGCAAATTCCGTCGAAGATGCTGCGTCACAGAGTTATTCGTCGCCATCCGCAAGTTGTTCAACATTCCGACGCCGAACGCTTGATGTGATCGGCGTCACGGTGTAGAACAGTGGTTACGGAATCTCGGAAGGCCAAGTTCGATCCGGAAGAGAAGGAACGGACCCCCACGCCGAGCACTTCCCAGCACGGGCGGCAAGCACCCACGCGGAGCACGCCGCATATGGCAAAAGTGTTGTGCGCCTGCGACATCACAGTCAGGACGACCGACCGCCACCACTCGATGCGCCACCGCCTTCCTCTCGTGAGGCGCCAGGCCCGAGAGGAATGGCCCACAGCTGGCAGCACGTGGACGGTCAGTAATCCCGACTCGCGATCAATCGCCGAGGCGGTGACCACAACCCACCAAGCACGCTTGGTAACTTGAGTCCGTGCTACGCGGGCGGCAACCGCGTCGTTTACGACGCCGGCGGCCGCCCGCAGTGCTGTCCGGGCCGGGTTCGAGACCTCGCGAGACTAACCCGACCGGGCCGCGTCCGCAATCGACTTCGCCTCGGCCGCACCGGCTTCCAGAGCCTCGCAGCAGAAGATGATCCAGTCCCGCAGGCCCGACTCGGTACCCGCCCCGAAGTTCGTCGCCAACGTGCGGTACTCGCCTACCCGCTTGAACCAGGTCACCTCCGGCACGCCGAGGCAGTGCGGGTCCAGCCCGGTCGCGGCGCCGACGAGCCGGGACGCGGCACGGGCGACGACACCGTTGGCAGCGGGGAAGGCGTTCACCGCCAGCAGCTCGCCGTGCACCACCGCCACGAGCACCGGCGCCGGGACCGAGGTGGCGCCGGTTGTCAACTGCCCCAACAAGTTGAGACGTTCGGCGACATCCGTCCCACTTCGGGGCCGCCCGAGATCTTCCGGGTCGTCGACGAGGTCGGCGGCGGCGAGGGTGTGCAACCTCGCCAGCGCCTGTGCGGGTGCTCGGCGGATCACCGAGGTGAGTGTGAGCAGAGAATCGCCGTCGAGGGCCTGCGACACCCGCATCGCGCCGGCGAGGATCGGGTCGTCGAAGTCGCCATCGCGTCGGAGCTCGACACTTCCGCCGTCGATCGCGGCCGAGGACCGGCCCGCCCGCCACGACGCCTCGGTGGCGGTCTTGTCCCATCCCCGCAGGTTGGCGGGGTGCCGGTGCACTGCGGACAGGGCATCCCGTGCTCGATCGGCGGCGGCGGCGACGCCGGGCAGCTCCAGCAGGGGCAACAGTGGGTCGGTGGTCACGAACCGACGATAGTTGCGGCCGCGGACCGCTCACCAGGTCGCCCTCGGTTCGGTCGATCAGGGCTACCGATTCGAACACCCGCGGCGACAACCGAATAGATACCGATGATCCATTGTTAGTCACCGTTTCAGAAATTCCGCACCTGTAATTGTCCGTGACGTTCGTCAGTTGACTGACCGAAGCGCATCGCTCCCGACGTCGGTGCGGTCCAGAGACCATCGCGACCGCTCGTCGCCGCTTACCCGCCGTTCGTCGCCAATCGGCCGCGCTCACATACCGGACGGTTCCAGCCTAGACCGCGACGTGACTACGCTCACACTGATTGCCCGTTCTGACGCCAGGTCACCCTACTGTTGGGTGACCGCCGTCGACAGCGAAAGGCCCTTGTCACCGATGTCCTCCACCGTCCAGGCATTTCCTCCCTCCGACGAGTTCGTCGCCCAGGCCAACGGCACCGCCGAGATGTATGACCAGGCCGATGCCGATCGCCTCGAGTTCTGGGCCGAGCAGGCCCGGCGGCTGGACTGGGCCACCGAATTCACCACCACCCTCGACTGGTCCGACGCCCCGTTCGCCAAGTGGTTCGTCGGTGGCAAGCTCAACGTCGCGGTCAACTGCGTGGATCGGCACGTCGCCGCAGGCAAGGGCGATCGGGTCGCCATCCACTGGGTCGGTGAACCCGGCGACACCCGCGACCTCACCTACAGCCAGCTGCTCGCCGAGGTCAGCAAGGCCGCCAATTACTTCTCGTCCATCGGGCTGGTCGCCGGTGATCGTGTCGCCATCTACATGCCGATGGTCCCCGAGGCCCTGATCTCGATGCTCGCCTGCGCCCGCCTCGGCCTCACCCACTCCGTGGTCTTCGCCGGCTTCTCCTCCGGAGCGCTGCGCTCCCGCGTCGACGACGCCGAGGCCAAGCTCGTCATCACCACCGACGGGCAGTACCGCCGTGGCCAGCCGGCGCCGTTGAAGACCCAGGTCGACGAGGCGCTCGGCACCGGCGACGACGCGGCGGAATCCGTGGAGAAGGTCCTCGTCGTGCGTCGTACCAACCACGACCCCGACCTGAACTGGGTCGAAGGCCGCGACGTGTGGTGGGAAGACACCGTCGACGAACAGTCGGACACCCACGACGCCGAGGCCTTCGATGCCGAACACCCACTCTTCCTGCTCTACACCTCGGGCACCACCGGCAAGCCCAAGGGCATCGTCCACTCCTCCGGCGGTTACCTCACCCAGGTCAGCTACACGTTCCACTACGTCTTCGACCACAAAGAAGGCCGCGATGTCTTCTGGTGTGGCGCCGACATCGGCTGGGTGACCGGCCACTCCTACCTCGTCTACGGTCCGCTCTCCAACGGCGCGACCGAGGTCGTCTACGAGGGAACCCCCAACTCCCCCAACGAACACCGCCACTTCGAGATCATCCAGAAGTACGGCGTCACCATCTACTACATCGCGCCGACCCTGATCCGCACCTTCATGAAGTGGGGACGGGAGATTCCCGACGCCCACGACCTGTCCAGCATCCGGCTGCTCGGCAGCGTCGGCGAACCGATCAACCCCGAGGCCTGGAAGTGGTACCGCGAGGTCATCGGCGGCAACTCCGCGCCCATCGTCGACACCTGGTGGCAGACCGAGACCGGCGCCATCATGATCTCGCCGCTGCCCGGCGTGACCGCGACCAAGCCGGGATCGGCGATGAAGCCCCTGCCCGGTATCAGCGCCAACATCGTCGACGACCAGGGCAACCCGGTCGGCGCCGGTGAGCAGGGCTACCTCGTGCTCGACCAGCCGTGGCCGTCGATGCTGCGCGGGATCTGGGGCGACGACGAGCGTTTCCGCGACACGTACTGGTCACGTTTCGCCGAGCAGGGCTGGTACTTCGCCGGCGACGGCGCCCGCTACGACGAGGACCACGCACTCTGGGTCCTCGGACGCGTCGACGACGTCATGAACGTCTCCGGCCACCGCATCTCCACCGCCGAGGTCGAGTCCGCGCTCGTCGGGCACTCCGGAGTCGCCGAAGCCGCGGTCATCGGCGCCGCCGACGAGACCACCGGCCAGGGCATCGTCGCCTTCGTCATCCTGCGCGAGGGCGTGGAGAACACCGGCGACCAGCTGATCGCCGAACTGCGCCAGCAGGTGTCGGTGGAGATCTCGCCGATCGCCAAACCCCGCGAGATCAACGTCGTCCCCGAACTGCCCAAGACACGCTCGGGCAAGATCATGCGCCGCCTGCTCAAGGACGTCGCCGAAGGCCGCGAACTCGGCGACACCTCCACCCTCGTCGACCCCTCGGTCTTCGAAGCGATCCGCGCGAAGAAGGCCTGAGGCCGTTCGAGTTCTCCAGGGCCTGCCGACCTGAGGTCGGCAGGCCCTGCCCGTCTTCGCGCCACTCCATTCGACGGGTGGCTCGCCACCCCATTCGACGGGTGGCTCGCCACCCCATTCGACGGGTGGCTCGCCACCCGGACCGCCCGCGCATGGCAACATATGGCCATCAGCCGAACAACGGAGGATTCTGTGAGCCCCAACGAGCACGGCCTGCCCGACGCGGGCCGGGACTCCGTCCCGTCGATCCCGCTCTCCGACGCCAACGCCGGCCGCAACGGCGAGCCGACGATCGGAAGCCTGGTCAAGGACGCGACCGCCAGTGTCTCCACCCTGTTCCGATCTGAGGTCGCGCTCGCCAAGGCCGAGCTGGTCACCGAGGCCAAGAAGGCCGGCGCGGGCACCGGGCTGCTCATCGTCGCCGGTGTGATGGCGCTCTACGCGAGCTTCTTCTTCTTTTTCTTCCTCGCCGAACTGCTCGACGAGTGGGTCTGGCGCTGGCTGGCGTTCCTCATCGTGTTCCTCATCCTGGTGGCGGTCACGCTGATCGCCGCGTTCGTCGGATACCTGTTCTTCAAACGCGTGCGCGGACCCGCGAAGACGATCGAGACGGTCAACGAGCTGCCGACCGTCCTGCCCCACCGGGCCGCGGCGCACGACACCACCACGCACCCGAGAATCCCGCCCGCCCGCGAAGGGTGATCCGTGAGCGAGGAGCCCGACCCCTCGACCGTTCGTCTCCCGGGTGATTGGGAGCATCTCGACGTCCGCGCCAACGGAGTCCGTTTCCACGCCGTCCAGCCCGCCGGCGTTCCCGCCGATGACCGCCCGCTGGTACTGCTGCTGCACGGTTTCGGGGAGTTCTGGTGGAGCTGGCGACATCAGCTGACCGCGCTCACCGACGCCGGCTTCCGCGCCGTCGCCGTCGACCTCCGCGGCTACGGCGACACCGACAAACCGCCGCGCGGCTACGACGGCTGGACCCTGGCCGGCGACACCAACGGCCTCGTCCGCGCGCTCGGACACACCCGGGCCACCCTGATCGGACACTCCGACGGCGGCCTGGTCTGCTGGGCGACCGCCACGCTGCACCCACGCGTCGTCGATCGGATCGTCGTCATCGCGTCCCCGCACCCCCGCGCCCTGCGTCGACGCGTGTTGCGCGACAAGGCACAACGCACACAGTTCCTACCTCTGTTCCTGCGCAACCAGATCCCCCGCCTCGGTGAACGGCAGGTCACCCGCGACGACGCGGCCTTCGTGTCCGACTACTTCGCGGAACGGTCGTCGGCTCCATGGCGCGGTGAACCCGACTACGCGCACACCGTCGAACTCAACCGGTCGGCCATGCTGATCCCCAACGTCGCGCACTGCAGCCTGGAGTACCGGCGCTGGGCGTTCCGTTCGCAGTTCCGACCCGACGGCGCCCGCTTCATGGAACTGATGGACCAGCGGCTGCATCTCCCCGTGCTGGCCCTGCGGGGCCGCGACGACCCGTACATCCTCGACGACGCGATGGCCGACAGTCACCGATGGGCCGCGCACCAGACGTATCGGCAGGTCGAGGGCAGCGGCCACTTCGTCCATCAAGAACAACCGGCCGCGGTGACCGAGCACATCCTCGAGTTCCTACGCCACGAACCCGCACCCACGGCCGACGGCGCGCGCCGCTCGGCCCGCAAGGTCAGGCGAGGACGCAACGTTGCGTACTCACCCGCTCGCTTCGTCGCTCGGATTCGTCGAAGTCGGAGCGCACCTGACGGGCGGTGAGCACGAAACCGGTCTCGTCGGCGGCATTCTCGGCCGCACCGAAGACCACACCGAGCACCTCGCCGTCCGAATTCAGCAGCGGTCCACCCGAATTGCCCTGCCGGATCAGACCACGGACGGCGTAGACCTCACGGGTCACCTGCCCGGTCCGGTAGATGTCGTCACCGGTGTGGGCGAAGACCGCACGCACCCGCAGCGGGCTCACGTAGAACGGTCCGGCCTCGGGGAAACCGAGTGCGATGGCGTCGTCCCCGGTCGACGCGGGGCGTGAGGCGAACCGCAGGGCCGGCGCCCGGAGGCCCGGGACGTCGAGAACCGCGATGTCGTTCTCGCTGTCGAAGAGCACGACGCGCGCCGGGAGCTGCGCCCCCGTCGAGGTCTGGACCTCCAGCCGTTCGGTGCCCGCGACCACGTGCGCGTTCGTCATGACGCGCTCCGGAGAGACGACGAACCCGCTCCCCTCGAGAGCCTGCCGGCAGCTCGGTGCCACGCCTTCGATCTTCACCACGCTGGGACGCGCCTGCGTCACCACCGGCAGTTCGGCCAGCGCCTGATCGGGAGGGTCGACGTTCGTCGACGGGGTGCTGACGAACGGGAGCTTCGGGAGTCCCGAACTGTCCAGGAGCGCCTTGAAGTCGTCCGGGATGTCGTCGACCCACTGCGGCGACACCGCGTCGACCCCGGTGAGCACCTTCGAGTCCCGAACCGCCCCGGCGATCGCCGGGTCGGCGGACTCGCGCAGCGGGATCGCCAGCAGGCCCGCGGCCAGCAACACCGCGACCACCTGCAAGAGCGAGCCGACTCCGCTGTCGACGGCGCGCAGCCCGGGCGACCGGATGCCACCGCGAGCCGCACGTCCCAGAACCATGCCGGCCACCTCGCCGACGACCACGAGCACGACCAGCACCAGAATCCCGGCGAGCACCCGCACCTGCAGATCGTCGAACTGCTCGATCAGGCGGGGCGCGAGCAGCAGACCGGCTACGGCGCCGAGTGCGACTCCGATGAACGCCAGGGCCGAGGCGACCGCACCCGACCGGTACCCGCTGGCCGCCGCGAGCAGGGCTATGCCGATCACGATGATGTCGACCCACGTCGAGCCGGTCATCGGGTACCTCCGGGCTCGGCGTTACCGGCGTCGACCACGTCGCGGTCGTCCGGGTGCAGCTCCGCGAACCCGGATTCCTGCCGGCTCCCGGCGAGCTCGATCATCTTCTCCAACGAACGAACGTCGGCGGAGTCCCACGGACGGTCCCAGCCGGACACCTCGCTGATGGCGGCGATGAGCCCACCCGTGAATCCCCAGACGAGCAGCTGTTCGACGAAGAACGCGGGCCCCTTGTAGACGATGCCGACCGCCTTGCGGCGGACCTGGAACCGGTTGTCCGGGTTCAGCAACTCGCGCAGTTTGATCCGGTCCACGCGCGCGGTCTCGCCCTGGTCGACGACGCGCACCTCGCTCGGGCGGTGCCAGTAACCGATCACCGGGACGACGTCGAAGCCCGAGACCCCGACGGGAAAGCTCGGCAGGGTCGCGAGGATCGTCACCCCGGATGCGTCGAGGCCGGTCTCCTCCGCCGCCTCGCGCAGCGCGGTGCCCACCGGGAAGTCGTCGCCGGGATCGGCCGCGCCCCCGGGGAACGCGACCTGCCCGCTGTGCTGGCGAAGTGTGGGAGCGCGCTCGGTCAGCAGGACCTCGGCGTCGGCCGGCACCCCGCCGGGATGATCGTCGGCCGACTCCCACGAACCCGAGAACAGGATCAGAACGGCCGCCGACCGGGAGTTGGTCGGCAACATCGACGCCCAGCGCGATCGATCCCCGCCGCGGTTGTCGACGCTTTTCCTGACGGCGCTGACATCGTCGGTCAACGCCCGCAGCCACGGCGGGATCTCGTCCCTCGGGACCAGCGGTCCCGCATCGGCGCGCGAACGCCCGCTCATATCCGCACGCCCAGATGCTCGGCCACCGAATCGGCGATCTCCTCCGGACTGTCGAAGACACCGGGATAGACCTCGGCAACCGTGCCGTCGGGTCGAAGAAAGACGGTCGAGGGGAACACCCTGGGCGCGTTGATGGCCGCGGCCACCTTTCCGTCGAGGTCGAGCACGGACGGCAAGCGGACTCCGATCTCGGTGAGCAGCGTCAGCGGGAAGAACGGGTTGCTACCGCCTTCCTTGGCGTGCAGGGCCAGCACGGTGACCCGGTCGCCGGCCCGCGCGGCGAACTCCTCGAAGTAGGGCAGCTCGGTCTTGCACGGACCGCACCACTGCGCCCAGACGTTGATGACGAGCGGCCGGCCGGCCGTCGAGGCACCGAGGTCGTAGGGCGCTCCGGTACTCAAGCAGGGTTCGACGACGCCGTCGAGGACGGAGTCCGGCGACTCCGGCAGTCCGGTGACCGGGCAGTCCGGCAGGTCGGCGGTGCTGCGCGCCTCCGCCAGACGCGCCTCGTCCACCGGCGCATCGATCGGGCGGACTCCACTCGACGAGGGCGGTGCGCTCGACATCGGCGACGGATCGTCCCCGCGCGGCCAGATCGCCACGATCAGCGCGATCATCACGACCACGAAGACCACGGTCCATCGCGCGGCGGGCGGGAAACGAGAACCCCGGGGCGACGCCGGGCCGCTTGGTTCGCTCACGGGGCCGCGATCCCGGCCAGCGCGAGGAGATGCTCGGTCTCCGGCCCCTTCACCAGGGCCGCGGCCTCGGTCTTGTCCATCGGTCCGGTGCCCACCGACGGACAGTCCTTGGCGAGGACGCACACCCCACACGCCGGCTTGCGCGCATGACACACCCGTCGGCCGTGGAAGATCACCCGGTGCGACAGGTCCGTCCACTCCCGCCGCTCGATCAGCTCGCCGACCGCGTGCTCGACCTTCACCGAATCGGTCTCCTCGGTCCACTGCCAGCGCCGGACCAGGCGGCCGAAGTGGGTGTCGACGGTGATGCCGGGCACACCGAACGCGTTGCCCAGCACCACGTTCGCGGTCTTGCGCCCGAACCCGGGCAGCGACACCAGATCCTTCAGATTGTCCGGGACCTCCCCGTCGAACCGCTCGACGAGCGCCTGCCCGAGTCCGATGATCGAGTTCGCCTTGTTCCGATAGAAGCCGGTGGGACGGATCATCTCCTCGAGCTCGGTGCGGTCCGCCCCGGCATAGTCCGCGGCCGTCCGATACCTGGCGAACAGCGCGGGGGTGGTCATGTTCACACGCACATCGGTGCACTGCGCCGACAGGATCGTCGCCACCGAGAGCTCGAGCGGGTCGGTGAAGTCGAGTTCGCAGTACACGTGCGGGAAGGCGACCTGGAGGGTCCGATTCATCCGCCGAGCGCGCCGGACCAATCCGAGATGGGTCTCCTGCTTGCGTGCCGGGGTCGGTCCCGCGGCCGCAGACTTGCGTGCGCTCACCTGATTCAGGTTAGCGATGCGCACGGCGAAGCCCGATTCCGCTGGCCCCCGACACGGGGCGAAGCACTCTCACACACCCCCTGAATGGAACATCACCGCAGGTCAGAACCGCGTGTTCGCCCTGGGAGAAGGGCTGGTCACGGCCACATCGGCGTGCTCACGCGCAACCTACGGTCAGGTAACAAGTCAATGACGGCGGCCCTCTCGATGCGGTTCCGGGCGGGTCGATTGTGTTTACTTGTCCCCATGCACGGTCTCGCGGCGCTGCTGTTCCCGGCTGTACTCATGTTGTTCGCCATGGGCATGGACAAGGTCCAGTCCCGGATCGACCGCTCGGCGGTCTCACGCGATGAGGTGGAGGACTTCCTCGACTCGGCCGACGCCCAGAACGTCCAGACCCTCGCCCGCGAGGGCATGCCGGCCGCGCTCGACGAACTCCGCGACCGACGGGTCACCCGTCACGAATCAGCGGTGTCCGGCCACACCGAATCGCCGCAGCGGGCCAGCTGACCGGCCGTCGCCGCCCCCGCTTCCGTACCGCCCGACCACCGCGTCGACACTCCGCCAATCGGACACACCCGCAATGAGCTTCCAGTGACCCATCCAACACATATGCTTGTGCGCGGGGTAGCGTAGCCAACGGCGCGATCTGACGCGGGCTGTAGAGAGATTCGAGAAAGGTTCCCTAGGTGGAAGAAGTACTGGCGCGGGCGGGCATATTCCAGGGCGTCGAGCCCTCCGCCGTCGCGGCGCTGACCAAGCAGCTTCAGCCCGTCGACTTCCCTCGCGGACACGTGATCTTCCACGAAGGCGAGCCCGGCGATCGGCTCTACATCATCATGTCCGGCAAGGTGAAGGTCGGCCGACGCTCGCCCGACGGACGCGAGAACCTGCTGACGATCATGGGCCCGTCCGACATGTTCGGCGAACTCTCCATCTTCGATCCCGGCCCCCGTACCTCGTCGGCGACGACGGTCACCGAGGTCCGCGCGGTGTCGATGGACCGTGACGCGCTGAAGGCGTGGATCAAGGACCGTCCGGAGATCGCCGAGCAGCTGCTGCGCGTGCTGGCACGCCGCTTGCGCCGCACCAACAACAACCTCGCCGACCTCATCTTCACCGACGTGCCCGGTCGCGTCGCCAAGCAGCTCCTGCAGCTTGCGCAGCGCTTCGGCACCCAGGAGGGCGGCGCGCTGCGCGTCACCCACGACCTGACCCAGGAAGAGATCGCCCAGCTCGTCGGCGCGTCGCGCGAGACCGTCAACAAGGCGCTCGCCGACTTCGCCCAGCGCGGATGGCTGCGCCTCGAGGGCAAGAGCGTGCTCATCGCCGACTCGGAGCGTCTCGCGCGCCGCGCGCGCTGACTCGAGTTCATCACGAAGCCGCTCGCTCCTCCGGGAGCGGGCGGCTTTGCTTCTCCCCGCTCCCGGAGGTGCGAGCGGCGTTGCTTCTCCCCGCTCCCTGAGGTGCGAGCGGCGTTGCTCCTCCCCGCTCCCTGAGGTGCGAGCGAAGCGAGCCTCGAAGGGTCAGGCCTCGCGCAAATACTCCAACTGTGCCTTCACCGACATCCGCGCGGCGGGCCACAGCTTCTTGTCGACGTCGGAGTACACCTTGCGCACCACCTTCATCGGCTTCGCGTCGCGGGCCGAGACACCCATCGTGTCCAGAGCGGCGACGATCTGGTCGATCCGCTCCTCGCGATGCGCCTTGTAGTACCGCGCGACGGGGCCCAGATCGGGATGGTCCGGACCGTGCGCCGGGAGCAGTGCCGCTCCTTCCCCTTCGACGATCAGACGGTTCAGCGAGTTCAGATAGTCGCGCAACCCGCCGTCGGCGGGATCGAGCACGGTCGTGCCACTCCCGAGGATCGTGTCGCCGGTCAGGACCGCACGTTGTCCGTCGTGTTCGACGAGGAAGCTGACGGAATCCCCCGTATGTCCCGGGGTGAACAGCACCGTGATCCGCAGACCCGCGGCCTCGATCACCTCACGATCCCGCAGTGGCGCCCCGTTGCGGCAGTGCTTCTCCAACCGAGCGCGTACCGGCGCACCCGTGCGCTTGTGCAGGCGCGACACCCCGCCGGTGTGGTCGAAGTGCCGGTGGGTCACCAAGACCAGTGCGACCCCGGGCAATTCGGCGAGGCGCCGGGCGTGGTGTTTGTACTTCGGCGGTCCCGGGTCGATGACCACGCATTCCTCGCTGCCGGGAGCGCGCAGCACGTAGGTGTTCGTGCCGTCGAGTTCCATCATCCCCGAGTTGTCGCACAGCAGGACCGACGCGAAGGGGGTCACTTCCCGCAGCACCCCGTAGGCAGGGTGCGTGGGTGCGGCGTCGTTCGGTGAGCTCATGGTCCCCGAGCCTATCCACTCGGTGCGAGGAACCGGGCGAAGCCCGACGATCCGACCATGCCGAGTCGATCCCCGGGTCAGACCCCGCCGACCGTTGCACCGTTCACGGACTGCTCGCTGGCCGACCCGTCCACCACCGTGGGCGCCACCTGATCCTGCAGGCTGCGCAGCAGCGCGGCGCCCTGGGTGATCACACCGGTCATGATCTCGTTGACGCCCTCGGCCCCGTTGTACACGGTGAGGTTCGCGGTGCTGAGGCCCTTGGCGACCTCGCCGACAAGCGTGGGCAGGGCCTCGATGAGCTGCTGATCGAGGGCGATGCGGTTGTGCTGTGCGGCGGCCGCCGACTGGATCTCGACCGCCTTGGCCTCCGCCTCGGCGATGATCTGTCGTCGTAACGCCTCGGCCTCGGCCGGTTTCACCACTTCGGAGATCAGCTCCTGCTCACGCAGTTCGGCCTGCGCCTGCGCGAGCACGGACTGTTCGCGGATGACCTCCTGGTTGACCCGCGCCTGCGCGAGCGGACCGGCCTGGGCGGCTTCGGCATTGGCCTTGTCGGTCTCGGCCTTGATCGCAGCCCGCTTGATCGCGGTCTCCCGCTCGTAGTCGGCCTGGTTCCGCAGCGACTCCTGCTGCGCCTTCGCCGACTCCTGGTCGGCGCGAGCACGTTCGACCGCCGCCTCGCGCTGCACCTTGGCGATGTTCGGGGCAGCCAGCGCGTTGATGTAACCGGAATCCATGTCGTCGATCGACTGGATCTGGAACGAGTCGACGACGAGACCGATCGATCCCATCTCACGCTTGGACGCGTCGAGCACCTGACGGGCCAGGGTGTCGCGCTCGCGGATGATCTGCTCGACGGTCATCGAGCCCACGATGGAACGCAGGTGACCCGAGAAGATCTGTCCGGTCAGTTGATTCATCTCGTTCTCCTGCTCGGAGATGAAGCGCTGTCCGGCGTTGACGATCGACGCCACGTCATTGCCGACCTTGTGGGCGATGACCGCCCGCACGTTGAGTTGGATGCCCTGGGTCGTCACACAGACCTCTCGGATAGTCGCCTCGTGCAACGCCATCGACAGGAAACGGACCTTCCGGAAGAAGGGCATGACCCACTTCCCGTGCCCGACGACGACCACGAATGGCGCATCGTCGAAGTCGGACTTGGCGCCGGAGATCAGCATCGCCTCATCGGGTTCGGGAACGTAGTAGCCGAGCATGGTCTCTCCTCGAGCGGCAGGCGATATGTGTCGACGTCAGATCCTGCCGCATCCGGGACCTTTCGACGATCGGTTGTTCACATGGTTCGGTTCGCCGTGCCGGGGACCGGTACCCATGGCTCGACATCGACGACTCGGCCGGAACGTTCGGCGATGACCAGAACGGGCGCGTCGAGCCCGATCGGTGCGGCGGCGCGGGCGAGGAACCGCTCGGTTCCGCCGGCCAACGGCAGTTCGATCTCCCCGAGGAGTTCGCCGCCCGGTATCGACATCGTCACCGTCCCGGTACGCCCGACGAGTTGCGATGCTGCCATCCGACGGCCTCCCCAGTGTCCCCGATCCGTGTGTCGAACCCTAGGCCATGGCGGTCCGTCGTCGGTCGCGGACACCGTCGAGCACCACGTAGGCCGCCGTGAGCACCGCGATCACGGCGGCGCCGAGCACCAGAACCCCGTAGCCGAAGGCCCCGACGACGAGTCCGGAGAGCGCGCCCGCGGCCGCGCCGGCCAGACTCATCGCGGTGTCCGAAACCCCCTGCGCCGGTGCGCGTCGCGCGGTGTCGACACTGTCGGTGAGGAGCGTGGAGGCCGCCACCGTCGACGCCGACCATCCCACGCCGAGCAGGACCAGCGCGACGACGAGACCCGTCTGCGATTCCGCGAAGACGAATCCGACGACGCAGCTGACGACGAGTGTCGCCTGACCGCCGAGGATCACCGGGATCCGGCCGGTCCGGTCGGCGAGCAGGCCCATCACCGGTGCGAGCGCGTACATCCCGGCGATGTGCGCGCTGATCGACAGGCCGACCAGCGTCACCGAGGCGCCCCCGTGATGCATGTGGACCGGCGTCAGCGCCATCACCCCGACCATGACCGCGTGCGCCGACACCACCGCGGCCATCGCGGCCCGCGCCGGCGGCGAGTGCGTGATCGCCGAGAGCCCCTCGGCCAGCGACACTTTGACACGACCCCCGTCCGTTTCGCAGGTCACCACGACCAGCGGGTCGGGGCGGAGGCCGACGAACAGCCCGGCCGCCGCCCCGAGGCACCCGACCGCACCCACGAGGAACGGACCCGACAGATCGGCCATCGCGAACCACCCGGCGACGGTGGCGCCGATCGGGACCACCGCCGGCCCGATCACCGCGCCGACCATCGTCGTCCACACCACGAGCGAGAGGTCGCGGCCACGAGTGCCGGCCGACGACAGATCCGTTGCCGCGAAACGTGCCTGCAGGCTCACCGCGGTGCCCGACCCCACCCCGGCCATCCCGACGAGCATCAACGCGAACCAGCCGCGATCGACGGCGGCGGCCACGACCAGCGAACCGGCCCCGGCGATCACCAGGCCCGTGGTCAACGCGGGACGCCGCCCGCGTCCGGCGGCCAGGGACGCCAACGGGAGACCGGCGGCCGCGGCCCCCAGCGTGACCACGGTCGTCGGTATGCCGGCGAGGGACGCCGTTCCCGACAGTTCCTCACCGAGGATCGCCCCAAGCGCCAGGGCTCCGCCCATCGACAGGCCGGCCAGGATCTGGGCCGTGCACAGCAGGACGATGGTCCGCCGTTGCAGAGCGACGTTCTCACTCATGATCGCGGACGACCGGGTCTGCTCCGCATCCGCAGCGAATTGATCGTGCCGAGAACACCCGCAGCGAGTGGGACCACCAGCGCCACCTGTAGCGCGACCGGCCGGACTTCGGTGTTGATCCGGATGATCTCGTCGCTTACGTCCGTGGGCTGCCCGGCCAGCAACTCGGTCAGTTGTGTATTGCTCATGACCTGTGCGTCGTCGTCGAGCACCTGCGCCACCCGCTGCTGTTCCGCGGGCGCCAGGACCTCGCTGGACTCTGCCTCGCGCGCGAATCCGAAGGCGAGCGAGGCCAACAGGATCGCACCGGCACTCGCGAGTCCGAAGGACAGACCGAATGATCCGGCCGCAGAGTTGGTTCCGGCCGCCTCGCTCACACGCTCGTCGCTCATCGGCCCGAGCGTGTAGTCGTTCAGCTGCGAGACGAGCAGCCCCAGGCCGGCACCCGCCACGACGAGTGGCACGACGAGACCCCAGCCGAAGTCCGCCCGCGGCACGATCGGGAGCAGAACCGCGACCCCGAGCGTGAGCAAGCCGAAACCGATGAGCACCAACGTCGACGGGGGCCGGGTGTGTGTCCGCCGACCGGCGACCAGCGCGACCGCGAACATGCTGAGCGACAGGGGCGCCAGGGACAACCCGGCCTCCATGGCGTCGTACTCGAGGACCATCTGCAGATAGATCGGCAGCGAGATCATGATGCCGCCGAGAGCGATCTGCTGCAGCAACTGCTGGCTGACGCCCAGGCGGAACGGCTTGGAGCGAAACAGGTCCGGGTCCAATAGCGTGGGCCGCCCGGCGCGCCGCCGGCGGGTCAGCCACCAGGTCAGTCCGCCCAGACCCGCGGCACCCAGGACCAGCAGGATGCCGACGGCCTCACCGCCCTCCTGCCAGACGAGGATCCCCAGCACGATCCCACCCATTCCCAGCACCGAGAGCAGAGCACCGACGGGGTCGACTCCCCGTGGACCCGTGTACTCGACGTCGCGGACCAAACCGATGCCGCACAACACGATCGCGATGATGACGACCTCACCGACGAAGGCGATCCGCCAGGACAGGTATGTGGTGATGAAACCGCCCAGGAGCGGGCCGACGGCGGCCGCGATCGCGGCGGCGGCGCCCACGAGGGCGTAGACCCGCTTCTGGTCGCCGCCGTGAAAGTTGCCGTGTACCAGCGACTGCATCGCGGGCAGGAGCAGGGAAGCCCCTATCCCGCCGACGATCGCCCAGAAGACGATGATCGTCGTGAGACCTTGTGCGAGCGCCATGGCCGACGCGCCCACGGCATAGGCGAGCAAACCGATCACGTAGGCCCGCCGGCGACCGATCAGATCCCCGACCTTGCCCCCGATCAGGATGAACGCGGCGGACACCAACGCCTCGAGCGCAATCGCCGACTGCACACCGCTCACGGTCGTGTCCAGATCACGGACCACCGCCGAGATCGACACATTCATGAACGAGGTGTCCACGACGAGAACGAACATCGCCATCGCGAGGAGCAGCGCGAGGACCCGCTGCTTTCCCGACAGCGGCGTCGCGGCCTCGGAAGCCGTCGAATCGCTGATGATGCACCGCCTCTACGACGATCGGGTCGCGACCCGTCCGCTGCGGGGTCGACGAGGAGAGCATAGTTCGGCCGATGCCGTTCCACAGCGCTGTCCGCCGAGTCCGGCCACCTCAGCCGACGATCAGGTCGTACCCGAGCTTTCCCACCATCACGACGACGACGGCCAGCAGGACCCACCGCACGAACGAACTGCCGCGGCCGATCGCCATGTGCGAGCCGATCTGGGCGCCGACGATGTTGGTGATGGCCAGGCCGAGACCCAAGAGCCACAGCACATTTCCCTGCAGGCCGAAGACCGTGAGGGCGCCGAGGTTGGTACCGGTGTTGATGACCTTCGCCATCGCCGAGCTCTCCAGGAAACTCGTCCCGACCAGCGCGGTCAGGCTGATGATCAGAAAGGTACCGGTCCCAGGACCCATCACCCCGTCGTAGAAGGCCACGACGACACCGGCCAGCACCAGACCCGCGATCGTCGAGACGCGCGAGCGCGGTCCCGTCGACGCGTCGGTCCCGAAGCCGGGATTGAGAGCGACGAACAGTCCGACCCCGACCAGCATGACCAGCACGATCGGCGTGAAGATCTCGGTGGGCAGGACGACGGCCACCGTCGCGCCGAGGGCCGAGAAGACGAGCGCCGCAACGAGCACCGGGATCAGGCGACGAAGATCGATCCGGACGTGCCGCACGTAACGCCACGCTGCCGACGCGGTCCCGAAGACCGCCGCCAGCTTGTTGGTCCCCAGGGCCGTCGCGATCGGCAACCCCGGCTGGGCGATCAGCATCGCCGGGATCAGCACGAGGCCACCGCCGCCGACCACGGCGTCGACCCACCCGGCCGCGGCGGCCGCCGCGATCAGCAGCGCGACGTCCAACGGAGACGTCAGGCCACTTCGACGATCAGTTCCACCTCGACCGGTGCACCGAGCGGGAGTTCGGCGACCCCGACAGCGGACCGGGCGTGCACGCCGGCGTCGCCGAAGATCTCACCGAGGACGTCCGACGCCCCGTTGATCACCGCCGGCTGCCCGGTGAAACCCGGTGCGGACGAGACGAACCCCACGACCTTGACCACCCGGACGACCGAGTCGATCCCGACCAGCGCGTGGATCGCGGCGAGGGCATTGAGCGCACAGACCCGAGCTGCCGCAGTCGCCTCGTCCGGCCGAACGACGCCTTCGGCGCCCTCGTGGACCTTGCCCCGCGCCGACAGTTCGCCGTCGACGATGGGCAGCTGTCCCGAGGTGTAGACGAGGTTGCCGGTGCGCACGGCCGGGGTGTAGCTCGCCACCGGTGGCACCACCGACGGGAATTCGATGCCCAGTTCGGCCAGACGATCGGTCCACGTGGTCGCCATGGTCAGCCCTTCGGTCGCTTCAGGTAAGCGACGTGCTGCTCGCCGGTGGGACCGGGCAGAACCGAAACCAGTTCCCAACCGTCTGCGCCCCACTGATCGAGGATCTGCTTCGTGGCGTGCGTCAGCAGCGGCACGGTCACGTATTCCCACGCGGTCACTTCACTCATGGACTCACCCTATCTGGCGACGGTCAATGGATAAGGTGTTGCGGTGGCCAACGAACAGGGCTCACGATCCGGGTCGGGCGAGGCGCTCGATTCCGGCGTGACAGACAACTCCTCCGTCGCGCGCGAGAACGAGTGGCCGGCGGCCGCCGCGCGCGCTCGCCTGCACTTCGTGACGGGCAAGGGCGGCACCGGCAAGACCACGATCGCCGCGGCGCTCGCACTCGCGCTCGCCGCCGACGGCAAGAAGGTCCTCCTCGTCGAGACCGAGGGTCGCCAGGGCATCGCGCAGGTCTTCGACATCCCGCCGCTGCCACCCACCGACACCCGCATCGCGACCGCCGAGGGCGGTGGCGAGGTGTCCGCGCTGGCCATCGACATCGAGCACGCCCTTCTCGAGTACCTCGACATGTTCTACAACCTCGGCTTCGCCGGCCGCGCGATGAAGCGGATCGGCGCGATCGACTTCGTGACGACCGTCGCTCCCGGACTCCGCGACGTCCTGCTCACCGGCAAGATCAAAGAGCGCATCATCCACACCGACAAGCAGGGCAACCGCGTGTACGACGCGGTGGTCGTCGACGCGCCGCCGACCGGCCGGATCGGCAATTTCCTCGACGTCACCCAGGCCATGGCCGACCTCGCCAAGACCGGCCCGATCCGCAACCAGAGCGAAGGTGTCGTCCGCCTGCTCCACTCGGAGGAGACGATCATCCACCTGGTGACGCTCCTCGAGGCGATGCCGATCCAGGAGACGATCGAGGCGATCGACGAACTGCGGGGCAAGAACCTCAACCTCGGCAGTCTCGTCATCAACCGCGTCAGCGAACCCCACCTGCCGGCCGAGGTGATCGACGAGATCGCCGAAGGTCGGGTCGACGCAGGGCGTGTCGAGGACGGCCTCACCGCCGCCGGACTCAAGCTCGCCGACGGGGACCTGGCCGGCCTGCTCACCGAGACGATCGAGCACGCGACCCGCCTGCAGGCGCAGCAGATCGCCAAGGCGCAGCTCGACGAGGTGGAGATGCCGACACTCGAACTGCCGTCCGTCGGTGACGGCGTCGACCTGGGGTCGATCTATGAGCTGGCCGACCTCCTCCAGAAAGCGGGTGCGTGATGCCACTCGACCTCAAGATGGGCGCGGTGCTCATCGACCCCGCGACCCGCGTCGTGATCTGTTGCGGCGCAGGCGGAGTCGGCAAGACGACGACTGCTGCCGCGATGGCGATGTACGCCGCCGAACAGGGCCGGACCGTGGCCGTGCTGACGATCGACCCGGCCCGGCGCCTGGCGCAGTCGCTCGGGATGTCCGAACTCACCAACGACCCGCAGCCGGTCGCGATCGACGGCAAGGGCACGCTCGACGCGATGATGCTCGACATGCGACGCACGTTCGACGAGATGGTGCTCGAGTACTCCACTCCCGAACGCGCCGAGGCGATCATGCAGAACGCCTTCTATCAGACGGTCGCCTCGTCGTTCTCCGGGACGCAGGAGTACATGGCGATGGAGAAGCTCGGCAAGCTCCTCGAGCAGGACCACTGGGACCTGATCGTCGTCGACACCCCGCCGTCGCGCAACGCACTGGACTTCCTCGACGCCCCGCAGCGGTTGGGGTCGTTCCTGTCCGGGCGTCTGATGAAGGTGCTGGTCGGCGGCGGTCGCGGCGTCGGCCGGATGGTGACCGGCGCGATGAGCCTGGCCATGCGGGGTGTCTCGACGATCATCGGCGGCGAGATGCTCCGCGACGTGGCGACCTTCGTGCAGTCACTGGACTCGATGTTCGGCGGCTTCCAGGACCGCGCCGCGAAGACCTATGCCCTGCTGAAACAGCCGGGCACCCAGTTCGCGGTGGTGGCTGCGGCCGAGGCCGATGCCCTGCGGGAGGCCGCGTTCTTCGTCGACCGCCTGTCCGAGGAGTCGATGCCACTGGCCGGACTGATCCTCAACCGGACCCACCCGAACCTGACGTCGATCCACGAGGAGGCGGCGCTGGTCGCCCTCGAATCGGTCACCGACGAACTGGCTCGCGGTGTACTCCGGATTCACGCGGATCGGGCCGCCACCGGGAAGCGCGAACTCCATCTGCTGCAACGGTTCACGGCGTCGCACCCGCGGGTGCCGATCGTCGGGGTCCCGGCGCTGCCGTTCGAGGTGGCCGATGTGACCGCCCTGCGCGCGGTGGCCGAGCAGATCACCGGCCGCGGCTGATCACCGAGCGCGACGAGCCGTCCCCCGCTGGTTGAGAAGGCGAGGAGCGTGCGACGAGCCGCCTCCCGCTGGTTGCAGGCGAGGAGCGTGCGCCGAGCCCCCCCCCTGCTGGTTGAGCAGGCGAGGAGCGTGCGACGAGCCGTGTCGAAACCACTCGACACGGCTCGGCGGAGAAGAGGTCAGACGGCGTCGCGATGACGCCGGCGCTGCGCGGCGAAGAACGCCGACCAGGACGTGACCTCGGGGTGCTGGCGGAGGAGTGCGCGACGCTGACGTTCGGTCAGTCCGCCCCAGACGCCGAACTCGACGCGGTTGTCGAGTGCATCGGCACCGCATTCGAGCTGCACCGGGCAGTGGCGGCAGATCGTGGCGGCCTTGCGCTGGGCCGCGCCCCGCACGAACAGATCATCGGGGTCTCCCCCTCGACAACGCGCCTGAGCAACCCACGCCAAGCGATCCTCTTCGTTGAAAACTGCCGCTGTCGCCATCCGCCACCCCTACCTGTCGTATCTGCGTAGCTGCGAGAACGTCTCGACCTCGCTGCTCAAGCCACATTTGCAGCGAACTGTTAAGTGAGTCACATTCTGCACTCAATCTAGGGATCTGTGCTTGGGGGCGCAACCCCTGGAGCGAACAAAGTGGGACAACCGTGCAAACTCACCCGAACGGACGGCCCGCGGACGGTGGCCGCCGTCGCATCCGCCCGGCGACCCGCGGGGACCCCGACCGTCGGCTCGGGACCACGCTGCGCCGATGCCGCGGGCGAGGCAGGACGATGTTCGGAACGAACGCACGTATCCTGTCGGGGTGATGTCGAAGAAACTGTGGTCGCTGGCGTGGGCGAGCCTGCTGGCCGGAGTTCTCGTCGCCGGCCTGCTGTACCCCGTGGCCAGCGGAATCGGCGTCGTCTCCAACCGAGCGGCGGCCGCTGTCGAGAACGTGTCCTCCGAACTGCTCAACGGCACGTTGCCGGAGGTCACCACGATGACCGACGTCGACGGGAAGCCGATCGCGGTGCTGTTCGACCAGTACCGGTATCAGGTGGGCTACAACGACATCTCCCCCGACATGATCCGAGCGATCATCTCCGTCGAGGACCGGCGGTTCCTGGAACACGACGGCGTCGACTGGAAGGGCACCATCCGTGCCGCTTTGAAGAACTCGTCGTCGGGCGAGGTCCAGCAGGGTGCGTCGACGCTCGACCAGCAGTACATCAAGAACTATCAACTCCTGGTCCTCGCACGGACCGAGGCCGACCGCCAGGCCGCGATCGAGACCACACCCGCGCGCAAGCTCCGCGAGGTGCGCATGGCGCTCACCCTCGAGCAGACCCTCATCGATCAGGCCAAGCGCGACAAGGGGCTCGACGACGCCGCCGCCAAGCAGGAGGCCAAGAAGCAGATCGTCACCCGGTACCTGAACGTCGTGCCGTTCGGGAACAACGCCTACGGCATCGAGGCCGCCGCGCAGACCTATTTCGGCATCCCCGCCAAGGACCTGCGGGTCGAGCAGGCCGCGTTGCTGGCCGGCATGGTGCAGTCCAGCTCTGCGCTGAATCCGTACTCGAACCCCGAAGCCTCCCTCGCGCGCCGGAACGTCGTGCTGGACACGATGATCGACAACTTCCCGGAACGGCGCGCCGAGCTCGTCGCGGCCAAGGAGGCACCCCTGGGCGTGCTCCCGAGTCCGCGGACCCCGACCCAGGGCTGCATCGCGGCCGACAACAACGGCTTCTTCTGCGACTACGCCCTTCAGTTCCTGGCCGAGAACGGCATGTCCCGCAACTCGGTCCTGCGCGGCGGCTACATCATCCAGACCACGCTCGACCCCGAGGTCCAGCGGTCCACGGTGCGGGCGGTGAAGAGTCAGGCCAGCCCGACCGCCGACGGCGTCGCCGACGTGATGAGCACCCTGCGTCCGGGCAAGAAATCGCACGACGTGCTCTCGATGGCGTCGAGCCGCGACTACGGTCTCGATCTCAACCGCGGCGAGACGATGCAGCCGCAACCCTTCTCGATGGTCGGCGACGGTGCCGGCTCGGTGTTCAAGATCTTCACCGTCGCCGCCGCGATGGAGAAGGGTCTCGGCGCCGGTTCCACCATCCCCGTCCCCGGGTCCATCGCCGTCGAGGGCATGGGCAACAGCGGCGGGGCCAACGGGTGTCCCGCCAATGCGTACTGCGTCAAGAACGACGGCCGCTACCCGGCGTCGATGTCGGTGACGAACGCCCTGGCACAGTCGCCGAACACCGCGTTCGTGAAGCTGCTGCAGCAGGTCGGCGTCAAACCGGCGGTCGACATGGCGGTCCGCCTGGGCCTGCGTTCGTACACCATCCCCGGGTCGTCGGGTTACGGCGAGAAGAGCATGGCCCAGTACGTCAAGGACGGGAACTTCGGCTCCTTCACCCTCGGCCCGCTGCCGCTCAACGGCCTCGAGCTCGCCAACGTCGCCGCCACCATCGCGTCGGGTGGCACCTGGTGCCCGCCCAACCCGATCAAGTCGATCAGCCAGATCAAGCGGGACCAGTACGGCAACCCGGTCATGGGACCGGACGGCCGGCGCGCCCTGACCGCGGTGCCGTTCACGCCACCGCCGTGCGAGCAGGTCGTGGACGAAGGCCTGGCGCACTCGCTGGCCAACGCCATGAGCAAGGACGACGTGGGCGCCGGCACCGCGGCCGGTGCCGCGGGCTCCGCGGGCTGGACGCTGCCGATGTCGGGTAAGACCGGCACGACGGAAGCGCACCGCTCCTCGGCATTCGTCGGGTTCACCAACCAGATCGCCGGCGCCGCGTACGTCTACAGCGACGGCCCGAACCCGCAGGGCGTTTGCAGCAGTCCGCTGCGCTCCTGCTACGACGGCGACCTCTACGGCGGCATGGAACCGGCGCGCACCTGGTTCCAGGCCGTCAAACCGGTGGCGACGAAGTTCGGCCCCGTCAACCTGCCCCCGATCGACCGCGAATACTGGAACGGCAGCGACCGGGGCCGCATCCCGCAGGTCAGCGGCCTGCCCGCGAGCGAGGCCACATCCCGCCTGCAGGGTGCCGGGTTCAAGGTCAGCGAGCTCGACGTGGACAGCGGACGCCCGCAGGGAACCGTGGTCTTCACCGCACCGTCCGACTCGGCCATGCCCGGCAGCACCGTGACGATCTACGTCAGCAACGGCCGCCGCGCCGACGGTGACGAGGGCGGCCCCACCGAGACCACCGTCGTGGTGCCCGGTGTCGGCCCGGTGGTGATCCAGCTACCCGGCTGACCCGCGGTGTGGGTACGGCCCGCTCCGCAAACCGGGGCGGGATCGTCGTCGGGGATGCGTATTCTGGGGTGATGCAGCACTCCGAACTCGACATCGCACGCCTCGGCATCTCTCGCCTCGGTCCGTCCGGTTCCGGGGTACCCGCGCGCGCTCTGGCCGGCGTGGCGGGGCTCGCCGCCGCCGGTCTGCTCTACTCGACGGTGATCGAGCGCAACGCCTTTGCGTTACGACACACGACGCTGTCCGTTCTCGAACCGGGCGCCTCGCCGTTGCGTGTCCTGCACATCAGTGACCTGCACATGATGCCCAACCAACGGCTCAAGCAGGCGTGGATCGCCGAGCTCGAGGCGCTCGAACCCGACCTCGTCGTCAACACCGGGGACAACCTCGCGCACCCGCAGGCCGTGCCGTCGGTCATCCAGTCGCTGGGTGGGTTGTTGTCGCGGCCCGGCCTGTTCGTCTTCGGGTCCAACGACTACTTCGGTCCCAAACCGAAGAACCCTCTCAAGTACTTCAAGAAGGACCATCAGCGCACCCAGGGCGATCCCCTGCCGTGGCAGGATCTGCGTGCGGCGTTCACCGAGCGTGGATGGCTCGACGCGACGCACACGGTCCGCGAGCTGGAGGTCAGCGGCGTGCGGGTCGTCGCGGCCGGCGTCGACGATCCCCACATCGAGCGAGACCGCTACGAGACGATCGCGGGCCGCCCGAACCCCCTGGCACACTTGCGGCTCGGACTCACCCACTCCCCCGAACCGCGGGTCCTCGACCGGTTCGCCGCGGACGGCTACGACCTCGTGATGGCCGGACACACGCACGGCGGCCAGCTCTGCCTGCCGTTCTTCGGCGCTCTGGTGACGAACTGCCAGTTGGATCGCTCCCGGGTCAAGGGTCCGTCGAGCTGGGGATCGTCGATGAAGCTCCACGTGAGTGCGGGCCTGGGCACGTCCCCGTACGCCCCGGCACGCTTCTGCTGCCGCCCCGAGGCCAGCCTGCTCACCCTCACACCTGTGTCGCACGGTGATGCCGACTACGACGCCGACCAGTCGCTCCCGCAGCTGGCCCGGGAGACCATGTGAGCGTTGACCTTCATCCCCGCGTGAAGGTCCTGGCGTTCGACACCTTCGGGACGGTCACCGACTGGTTCACCGGGATCTCCGGCGCCGTCGGCGCGATCGCACCGGAGGTCGACGCAGCGGCGTTCGCCAAGAAGTGGCGACGCCGGTACTCGCCGATCCTGGCTCGCGTGGAATCCGGCGAACTGCCGTGGCGTCGCCTCGACGACCTGCAGACCGAGACGCTGCACGACGTCGCCTCGCTGTTTGCACTGACACTCGACGACGATCAGGCCCGCACCCTCGTCCGTGCGTGGCGGACGATTCCGGCCTGGCCGGACGCGGTCGAGGGTCTGCAACTCCTCAAACGCGATCACATCGTCTGCGCACTGAGCAACGGCACTGTCGCACTGCTCACCGACATGGCCCGGTACAACGCGTTCCCCTGGGAAGTGATCGGCGGGTCCGACCTCTGGCGGCACTACAAACCTGCGCGCGAGACCTACTGCGGGCTGGCGGATCTGCTCGAGGTGGAGCCCGCCGAGGTGATGATGGTGGCCACCCACCAGAGCGATCTCGACGCCGCGCGCTCCTTCGGCCTGCGGACGGCCTTCGTCGAGCGGCCGGACGAGTGGGGCGGGGACGAGAAGGATGATTCCGGCTCGCCGGACAACGACTTCCACGCGACGGATCTCCTCGACCTCGCGCGGCAGCTGAGCCCGTCGGTGACCGGCCCGTCCCGATGACACTCGACGACCTGCTGCGCTGGGAAGATTCGGGGGCGTCGTGGCGGGTGGTCCATCACGGACCGGATGGAATCACCCTGGGTCTGCTGCGCTGCGACGGCGGCGAGGAGGTCGACCGCGTCGTGACCGACGACCCGATCATCCTGGCCCACATCGGTGGCCGGTCGTCGTCGGACGAGGACCCGGAGTGACCCCGCAGAGACGAGGAGACCCCGACCGGATTTCTCCAGGTCAGGGTCTCTTCTGCAATCTCAACCTTGCGTCGGGGTGGCGGGATTCGAACCCACGACCTCTTCGTCCCGAACGAAGCGCGCTACCAAGCTGCGCCACACCCCGTGTGTAGCCTGCGATAGCTTATACCCCGCCCCCGCCGACTACTAAATCGCCTGGTCAAAGATGTGCCCGGTGTGGCTGAAACCCGTGCGAAGTAGCGTCGCACATCCCATCCTTGATGTGGTCCATCCGTACCAGTGCCGCCGCGCCGTCGGTCGGGACCAGGGAGTCGGCGTACAACCACTGAAAGGACACGCCAAACAATGAGCGCTTCCCCCGATCAGCAGGCCAACTCGTCGGCCAAACAGGGTTTCGCCTTCGGTATCGCGATCGTGGCCGCCGCGCTGCTCTTCGTGGCCGGCTTGGTCTCGATCTTCCAGGGCATCTCGGCGATCGCGAACGACGACCTGTTCGTCGCCGGGCAGAACTACATCTTCGAGTTCGACCTCACCACCTGGGGCTGGATCCACCTGATCCTCGGCATCGTCGGAGTCCTCGTCGCCGGCGGTCTCGCGGTGGGCGCCGACTGGGCGCGGATCTCTGCGATCATCATCGCCTCGCTGTCGATCATCGCGCAGTTCCTGTGGCTGCCCTACTACCCGGCCTGGGCCATCCTGATCATCGTGCTGGACCTGATCGTGATCTGGGCTGTCTCCACCTGGAACCCCAACAACGAATACAACCTGTGACCGACCGCTCTGACGCAGTGACGACAGTTCGCTGAGACGAGGGCTGCGGGGAACCAATCCACGACGCGCATCCGGTCCGAATCGTCTGGTGACGCTGCTCCACCTGGGCGGCGCGACGACGAACCGCCCGAAAGGAACACATGCGCATCACCCGGTCCCTCGCAGCCCTTGTCGCCGGCGTCCTCCTCAGCGTCGGCTTCGCCGCCGGGACGGGTCCGGCGCAAGCCGCACCGCTGGCCCCCGTGGCGAAGGTCGAGGTGGATCGCTACCTCGGCAAGTGGTGGCAGCTCGCCACCGTGCCGTCTTTCTTCGGGGTCACCTGCGCCCGGGATACCAGCGCGACCTACACCTACATCGACGCCAAGACGATCGGCGTCGATAACCAGTGCACCGGCCCCACCGGCATGCGTGGTGGCGTCGTCGGCCGTGCGACGGTCGTCGACCCGCAGACCAATGCCCAACTGAGCGTTCGGTTCCCACAGACACCGGGCAGCATCAACCCGGGCGGCGCACCGAACTACATCGTCGCCTACCTCGAAGACGGGCCGGATCCCGCCGGGCCGTACCGGTACGCGGTCGTCGGGGACCCCTCGCGCGGATCGGGATTCCTGCTGTCGCGCGACAAGGTGGTCCCCAACTCGGAGTTGCGTCGCCTGACCAAGGAGATCGAGAAGGTCGGGTACAACCCGTGCACGTTCCTCGTCTCGCCGACCACCGGTGGTCGCAGCGACTATTCACCGCTCTGCACCGTGTGACGGTCAACGCCAGACGATGACGAAGACTCCGGCGCAGACATGAAAAGGTCTGCGCCGGAGTTGTTTCAGCTGGCCTCGGCGTCCGGTCCCGACGCCGGCGCCATCCGGCGGAACTCGTCGGGGGTGCACCCGAACTTCGACCGGAAGCGGTTGCGCATCGTCGCCGTCGAGGCGAATCCCGACGCGTGGGCGATGGCCTCGAGTTTCAGGTTGCCCGGACCCATGAGCAGCCCCTCCGCCCACTGAAGGCGTCGATCGGCGATCATCTCGGCGAGCGACGTGGTGCCACCGGCGAGCACCCGGTACAGGTGCCGGCGGCTCACGTGCAGGTGCCGGGCGACAACCTCCACACTGAAGTCGGGATCACGAAAATTCTGTTCGATGAGGTCGGCGACCGCGGCACGCAGGTACCGCTCACTCGTCCGGACGTCCGACCGTACTACACTCGAAACCGATTCCGGCACAACACGTATCGACTGAACGTCACGACCATTGAGGACTGCGGTCACCTGGGTTCCTTCCACGCGAGAGAATGCTCCCACCCGATACACGAGTTTATCGACGGTCACACCTGCGGTCTTGGGCCTTTGGTCCCACTTTCAAGGATCCCGGTCCCGCGATTGTGCTGCGCGACGCGAACTTCCGTGAACGGCCGCGACGGCGGAGTCGGTCAGTCGTCCAACTTCCCTGCCGGCCCGGACACTCGTCGTACTGTGAGAGTCGTGACCACCCAGGACGCCGGAGGCGAGCGACGAGCCGAGTTGCGAACAGCAGCGCTCAGGGTGGCCGACGAGGTCCTGTTCCCGGCGGCCGGCGAGGTGGACCGCACAAGAGCGGTCCCCGAATCCCACTGGCGAGCGCTGGCCGACGCCGGCCTGTACGGCATCGCGGCGCCGGTCGAGGCCGGCGGGCCGGGACTCGAATTCGGTGAGGTCACCGAGATCCTCGAAGTGCTCACCAGTGGTTGCCTCGCCACCGCTTTCACCTGGATCCAGCACCACGGCGTCGTCCTGTCCCTCGCCCGGAGCACCAACGACGAGCTACGTGGCGAACTCCTCGACGCGACCGTGAGCGGACGTCTACGCGCGGGCGTCGCCTACGCCGGAGTCGTCCCCACGCCACCACGGATGGTCGCGACGCGCACCGACGACGGCTGGCTCCTGAACGGGCACGCGCCGTTCGTCAGCGGCTGGGGTGTCGTCGACCTGCTCCAGATCTCGGCGCGCGACGCCGCGACCGATGACGTCATCTCCGCGATCCTGCGCATGCCCGATCTGGTCGGCGGCAGGTCGTCCGCAGCGGTCCGGGCAACACCCGTGGATCTGTCCGCCGCCGCCGCGACGACCACGGTGTCCCTCCGGGTCGACGGTCTGATGGTCCCGTTCGATCGCGAGGTCACGCGCGTAGGCCTCGCGGAATTCTTCGCGACCCAGAACGTCGGCGTCCGATTGAACGGCACCCTCCCGTTCGGCCTGGTGCGGCGCTGTGCGGCACTGCTCGATGTCGGCGGCCATCACCGGGAGGGGCGGGCGCTGCGCGAGCGCGCCGACGTCGTCCGAACCGCGCTCGACGCCGGGATGGCGGATGCCACCGCACTGCTGGTGGTACGGGCCGACGCCGCGGCTCTGGCGCTCGATGCCGCGGCCGCGTTGGTGTCCGCGGACGGCGGCCGCGGCGTCGTGCGCGGAAGTGATTCCGAACGGTTGTTCCGCGAAGCCGCGTTCGTCCTGGTGGCCGCGAGCCGCCCGGAACTCAAAACAGCTCTGCTACACCGCTTCAGCGGTACCTGAAGTCGCGCAGGAAGAGTGCCTCGGCCAGGGCGATCCGCTCGATCTCGGACGGGTCGACGCTTTCGTTGGGTGCGTGGATCAGGCACCGCGGTTCCTCGACGCCGAACAGCATGATCTCGGCGTCGGGGAACAGCGACTGGAGAACATTGCACAACGGGATCGAGCCACCCTGCCCCTGGATCAACACCTCGCTGTCGTAGGCGGTCGACAGGGCGCCGGTGAGCGTGTCGTACGCCGGACCGCGGGTGGATCCGACGAAGGGCGCGCCCACCGCCTCGCGCTCGAAGGAGACCCGTGAGTTCCAAGGCGCGACCTTGCGGAGATGCTCGACGAGCGCGTCCTGCGCAACCATCGGGTCCATCCCCGGTGGCACGCGGAGGTTGATGCGCGCCCGCGCCCGCGGCTGCACCGCCGCCGACGATCCGACCACCGGCGGGCAGTCGATGCCGAGCACCGTCGCGGCCGGGCGCGCCCACACCATGTCGGACACCGATCCCGATCCGACCAGGTCGACCCCGTCGAGAACCGTTGCATCGCTGCGAAATCGGTCGGGTGGGTAGGACACACCCGACCAGCGGGCGTCGGCATCGAGTCCGGCGACGGTGGTGTTGCCGTGCTCGTCACGCAGGGTCGCGAGCATCGAGATGAGCGCCGCGAGTGCATCCGGGGCGGCCCCGCCGAACATTCCGGAGTGCATCGCCGACCCCAGCGTCTCCACGGACACGACGACGTTCGCGATGCCGCGCAGCGTCGTCGTCAGACTCGGTTTCCCGACCGCGAAGTTGCCGGAGTCCGCGATCAGGATCGCGTCGGCGGCAAGCAAGTCCGGATTGCGGACCGCGAAGTCCTCGAGGCCTCCCGTCCCCTGCTCCTCGGACCCCTCGCCGATGATCTTCACCGTCACCCCGGCCTGGCCGGCGAGCGCGCGCAGCGCGGTGAGGTGCACGGCGATGTTGCCCTTGCAGTCGGCAGCTCCGCGGCCGTACCACCGCCCGTCCCGCTCGGTCAGTTCCCAGACGGGAGAGTCCCATTCGTCGTCACCGAGCGGCGGTTGCACGTCGTGGTGGAAGTAGAGCAGGACGGTCGGAGCCCCCTCCGGGCCGGGAATGGACCCGGTGATCGCCTTGCTGCCGTCGCTGGTGACATGCGCGGCGGCGTCGTCGACGCCGACGGCACCGAAGGCCGCCAGCAGCCAGTCGACCATCCCGTCGCACTCCTCGACGGGGAACTGCTGTGGGGCGTGCACCGACCGGAACCGGACCATTTCCGCGAGATCCGATCTCGCCTGCGGCATCAGCGCGGCGACCTGCTCCCGCAACGACGTCTCATCCTCGCGCGCAGTCGGTTCCACCGGCGACCTTCCCTGTCGGACTCAACTCTTGCCCTCGGCCGCCAGGTCGTACACCTCGAGCTCACCTCGACCGATGGCCTCCATCATCCGGGTGTGGTCGGAGTCGTTGAGATCCGCGTACGCGAGCGAGAACTCGGCGATGGCGTCACTGAAACCCTTGGTGGTCCCGAGGTACTCGGCGATCCGGAACCGGCTCGCGGTCCGGGCATGTGCCTGACCGAGAACCAGCCCGCACAGCTGTGCGTACAACTTCATCCCCTCCGCGCTCAGGGCCTCGACGACGACCGAGCCCTTTCCGTCGCGGAGCTGTCTTACGTAGAAGTCGCGTCGCTCACCGTTCTCGTCGATCCCGGTCGACCAGCCGAGGAAGAGGTCGCTCGTCGCCTGGAGCAGGCGCTGCCCCTCGACCACCCGCTGCCCTTGGTTGTCGAAGCCCGATGCCGGCACATGGTCGGCGAGCACCGACCGCTGCGCTTCCTTGACCTGCAAGAACAACGGATCACCCAGTTCCTTGCCGGTGAGCAGGATGATCCACGCCCGCGTGCCGACACTGCCGACGCCGACCACCTTGAACGCGATGTCGACGATCGCGAACTGGTCGAGGAGCGCCTGCACGTGCAAGGGCACGGTGTCGCGGTAGGCGCTGACCCGCTCGCGGACCCGTTCGGCCACGATCTCGGCGGTCTCGGCCGGGAACCGCTCGTGCAGCGGCACCAGCAGCGGCGGGTCGCTGCGGATGTGCGCGGAGCCGTCGGCGCCGATCACACAGAGCTTCGCGAGGGCCTGCGCACTGTCGCGGTGCCGCGCCTTCTTCAGCGCCTTCTGCGTCCGCTCGCTCATCGACGTGTCCAGCTTGGGCCCGAACTCCGCCAGGAAATGGTCGACGTCGATCCCGGCGTACCAGTTCTCCAGAGTCGTCTTCGACGCGCTGCGCACGACCGCCCGCCGGTACGCCTTGGCAACGGTCTTGGCGACCCTACGATTGGTCGCGTCGTCGAGTCCGTTGTTACGTCCCGCGATCGCGAAGCTCGCGGCGAGACGCTTGACGTCCCACTCGAACGGTCCGATGTGCGTCTCGTCGAAGTCGTTCAGGTCGAACACCATTCGACGCTCCGGGCTGAAGAAGAGGCCCAGATTGCTCAGGTGCGCGTCGCCGCACAGCTGGGTGATGATCCCCGTGTCCGGCGTTCTCGACAGGTCGTCGGACATCACCGCGGCCGCACCACGATAGAAGGTGAACGGCGTCGCCGACATCCGCGCGTGCCGAACCGGGATGAGATCCGCGACCCGGGTCTGCGCCTGCGCTTCCAGGATGCGCAGAGGGTCGGCCCGCTCCGTCGGCGTCGGGCACGCGGCGAGTTCGACAGCGGTGGGCGGAGTGGACAGAAGTGTCGACACGGAGTGCTCCTTCACGTCGATGCGGCCCCGCCACAGGCAGAGGTCCGTGTGTCCGGGCCCGGTCGGAACCCGCGGGTGAACGCCGCCGAAAACGAAGTCCTCCGAGAGAGAATTCTTCCAGCCCGTCGGTAGTTCCGCCGATGGATCGGTGATCAATCTGCGCCACGTTCCCTCGGTCGCGTCCGGGTCGCGTCCACCGGGATCTGCCGACCGCCGCCCAGGGCGTGTGACCCGCTTCACGGCTGCAACAGGTTCTAGTTGTAGCGTGAACGTCGTGGATTACTGGGGTGTGATGGTCGGGTTGGGGCTCGTGGCGACGGCGCTCGGCGTCATCGGGTTCGTGCGGTACCGCGAGCGGGAATCGACGAGTCTGCAGCGTCAGACCCAGCTGGCGCGCGAACTGCGTGACCTCGCCGGCGGCGACGAGGTCCGGCTGGCCGCGGTCGACGAGTTCTCGCTGACCATCTACCAACGGCTGTTCTACGTCTCGGTGGTGGCCCCGTGGATACGGAGTGCCGCGTGGGCTCTGCTCGGCGCGGCGCTGGCCGCTGCGGGAGCGCTCGCGACCGGGCCGCTCGACGGGGTGTTCGCGACCGTCGCACACATCGCGGCGATCCTCGTGTCCGCGGTGTTCGCGGTGGCCGCCCTGGTGTACGTCGGCATCGCGCTGTACCACTCGGCGACCACGCCTCGGGTGTCCTTCAGCGACTCCTATGCCGACGATGACGCCGATCCCGCCGTCGACGCCCCCGATCCCGGCACCTCCGATCCCGGCACCCCCGAGTCTGCTCGGTCTGTTGACTGATCAGGCCCCCGGGACACAACGAACCCCCGTCGCGAGTCGACGGGGGTTCGTTGCTGTGAGAGGGTCAGGCGTACTCGCTCACGCGATCTGCGCCTGCCACATCCAGTGCAGCTGCTCGAGTTTCGACGCGAACGAGATCAGCAGGTCCTGAGTGACCGGATCGGCCTCCTCGGTGACCCCGATTCGCTCGCGGAGACCCGCGACCACTGCCTTGAGATTGTCGACGATCGACTCGACGACGTCGCTGTCCTTGGTCCATCCCTCACCGAATCCCTTGGTGTGGGCGGTCTTGGCGACGGTCTCGGCACGGCCGTCCGGGCTCACGCCGATCGCGGTGGCCCGCTCGGCGGCCGCGTCGGTGAACTCCCTGGACACCGTGACCAGTTCATCGAGGTCGAGGTGTACCGACCGGAACTGCTTGCCGACGACGTTCCAGTGCGCCTGCTTCGCGATGAGCGACAGGTCGATGAGGTCGACGAGGGTGTCCTGCAACGCCTTTCCGGCGACGGACTGCTGCTCGTCGGTGAGCGTGCTGGTGATCGGGTTGGTCATGATCAAGAACTCCCTTCTTGTCCTATGGATTACCTCTGCTCCCTGAGGTGCGAGGAGCGATAGCGACGAGCCACGAAGGGCGCCGACACCGACACCCCGCACGGCTCAACGATCAGACGCGTACGGTGACCGACGAGTCGATGTTGCCCTTGGTCGCCTTCGAGTACGGACAGAATGTGTAGGCGAGGTCGGCGAGTTCCTTGGCCTTGGCCTCGTCGAGGCCGGGCAGCGAGACCTCGATGGCGACGGTGAGACCGAATCCGTTGTCCGCCGGGTCTTTTCCGATCCCGACGGCCACGTCTACGGTCGCCCCGTCGGGCACCGGGGTGTCGGCCTGCTTGGCGGTGGCGCGCAGCGCGCTCAGGAAGCAGGCCGCATAACCCGCCGAGAACAATTCCTCGGGATTGGTCCCCTCACCGCTGCCACCCAGTTCCTTCGGCGGCCGCAGGTCCAGATCGATCTGGCCGCTCGCCGAGACGACTTCGCCGTCGCGTCCGCCCCCGGACGCCTTCGACGAGATGGTGTACACCGGTTCGATTGCCATTCGAAATCCTCCTGGATGCTCAGTGCGGGTTCGGGCCAACGGTCGGTTCAACCCACCCCGCTCGCTGAACATTCCGACGACACCGGCGACGGCGACGTGATGGTCACGACACCGGCGTCGGAGTCCGGTTCACCGTCCGCGCATCATCCGCGTGGGCTTCATCCGGGTCGACTCCGGCAGCCACTGGTTGACCGGTCGCCGGAGGGTGCAGAGGGCGGCGACCACCAGGAGACCGAACTGGAGGTAGCTCAGGACGACCATGACGGACGACACGTCCGGGTATCGGAACAGCAGGTCGACTCCGACGGGGATGCACAGCAGATGCACGACGACGGCGGCCAGGAAGAAGTTGCGGAGATGCCGGCTGTGTTGCGACGCGGCGGTCACCAGGCACGCGTACTCGATGGCCAGCACGACGACGATCATCACCAGCATGAACGGCGGGAAGAAGCCGGCGAGGGTCTCGACCTCACTCTCGGGTGCGGAGTTCGCCGGGTCCGAGACCACGCCTTCGAGCAGTCGGCTGCGCAGATCGTCGGTGATGGTGCCGAGGTTGAAGAAGCCGTAGATCGTCAGCACGAGACCGATCACGGCCGCACCCCACCACACGATGCGCGCGTGCACCGCCAGCGCCTCCGGCGGCGGTCCCGGATCGCCCGGCCGCGAGGGATAGAGCGCGGACTGATCTCGATCTCGGGAGGACCGCTCGATGGCCGCCAGATCCTCGGCGTCGAGCTCGGCCTGGCTCGGGACGCGATCGGGGTCATCCGCGGCAGAATCGCCGGACGCGCCCCCGGCCGGGTCCTTCGGATCCGTCATGCCCCGATCCTGCCACTCACCCCGGCGGGCCTCCAGCGTCGAGGAGGTTCGGCCGCGAGCGGCTCACTTCCGGAACTCGGCAAGGACGAACTCCATCCCGGGGACGAACGTGCCGAGCATGGGGACGACATGGTTCACGATCGACTTCGTCAAGATGGGCGGGGTGGGGTCGGTGACGAAGGTGACGTCGGCGCCCTGGGCGCGCCAGTCCGCCGCGAGTTGCGCGACCTGGCCGTACGGGATCACGTCGTCGTGCAGTCCGCCTTCGACGAAGACGGGCGCGTTCGGCTTCAGGCGACCGATCCGCTGCTGGCGGACAACCTCTTGCATTCCCGGGGATCGTGCGATGAGGGACGACAGAGTCTCGCCGGTTCGGGTCCAGGTCTCGACGCGGCGGAAACCGAAGGCCGGGATGATGTCCCCGATGCAGCTGGTCGAGAGCTGTTTCAGCGCGGCTTTGCCGGTGGGGTTGGTCTCTCGTCGCACCACGTCGGCGACGTTCGGATACCGCTCGGTCAGCCCGTTGACGGCGAAGCCGATCGCCCCCGCGATGGTGGTGCCGTCGATCGCGGGGATGACCTTCTCGAGGTCGGCCGGGGGCGCGCCGGCGTAGGTCGCGCGCACGTCGAGTTCCGGTGCGTAGGTCTCGGCGAGTTCGGCGGCCGACGCGGCTGCGCCACCGCCCTGCGAGTAACCGGCGAAACCTACGGGGGCGTCCTTCGGGGCGCCCGAGATCGCGAGTGCGGCCCGGGCGCCGTCGAGCATCGCCTGACCGGTCTCCGCGCGGTTGACGTAGGTGTGGACACCGGGCGTGCCCATCCCGATGTAATCGGTGAGGAACACCCGTACGCCGTTGACCAGCATGTAGTACATCTCCGGGGCGGTGTAGTTCACCGAGATGCCCGGCTTCATCAGATCCACCGCGAACGGAATGGTCATCAGCTTCGATGGCGCACACTGGTCGCCCTGACCGATGGTCCCGGAGCCGACGACGACGGTCGGTCGCGGTCCCTTGCCGCGCCATGGCGCGGTGGGTTCGATGACGGTTCCGGTGACCGCGGCGGGTTTTCCGTCCTGGTAACGCGAGGTGTACATGACCTTGCGGGCGGTCCCCGGCCACTGACCCGCCATGCCGGGGATCTGGAGCAGCAGCGGACTCGGCTGACTGCGGATCACCGATCCCGGCTCGGACGCGAACCGGGCCGGCGGGGTGTAGAAATCCGCCGCCGCTGCAGTACCGACCGCTGCGGGGGCCAGCGACGCGACGCACGCTGCCACCAGCGCGGCGATCCCGAGCGTCCGTCTCGATGTCCTGCGATGGGTCATGGTTCTCCCCGACTTCCAGTTCATGGCTGTGTAACCTACCGCACAGTAACTTGAGTCAGGTGACTGGTGTCGCTTCCGGGCGCGCGACGCCTCGCAGAGGGCCACAGGGGTGTCGCCGATCGACGGCCTAGCGGCCCGGCGTCACCTTGAGCACGCGGCTGAGAGTTGCCTGCCACAGCGATCCGTCGGCCGTGATCGTCCCGGTCAGCTCGAGTGGTTCGTCGAACGGCGCCGTCCCGACCGGCACCGTCGCCACCCGCCGGCCGGTCGCGAAGTCGGTTGCCACGTAGGCGACTTCGCCGAACTGCTGTGGGAGGTTCGGCTGGATCGGGCCATACCCGATCGCGTGGATCAGACCGTCAGCGCGAGACAACTTGGGGAGCGTCGCGATCCGGTCGCCGTTCTCCCATACGCGGCGGCAACCGCTTTCGCCGACATCGATGCGGGTGGCGCCGCCGACGAACGGGGCGTCGGCCGGGACCGACGGACCCCGCAGCGCCATCGGCGGGTACTGGTAGCCGTAGGTGCTCGGGATGACCAGCGAATTGCCCCAGGCCATCGGCGAGTTCTCGGTGCCCGGCCCGGACGTCGAAAAGGCCCGCATGCGGCAGACCTCGGAGCCGTCATCGCTGCGCAGCACGCGGAGATCCGGCGGTTCCGCGTTGTCGACGATTGCGACCCAGCCATCGCCACCGGGACCGAAGTACGTCGGCGTCGTCCCCGAGCCCCAGGTGAGCTGTCCGGGTTTCCGTGCCGGCCCCCGGTCGTAGGCACGGCGCCAGACGACTCGTGGTGCGCTCCCCGGTTCGGCGCGCATCTCGTACAGCGCGTGCGTCGTCAGGATCGACGCCCCCGATCGCCGGATGGACAGTCCGTTGCCCAGTTCCTCCCCCGCCGGCAGCCGGGTGGCCCGCACGGTGTCATGCCGGTCGACTGTCCCGACCACCCCGCGCGTCGTCGCGAACCACACGCGGCCGTCGAAGTCGGGCGCCAGGCCGGTGATCGCGTCACCCGCCGGTATCGCGTGGTCGACGTCGACCCGATCGTCGACGAACACCCGCCAGCCGCTGGCCGTCTTCGCATGCGCGACAAGGAGAATCGACCCGGACCCGTCGGCGACGACCACCCGGTCGCGGTCGTCGAGATAGCCGTACACGCCGCCGAGCAGTCCGCCCTTCGTCAGCTGCGTCGACGCCAGTGGTTGCGCGGTCCGGGGATCGAAGAGGACGACCGACGGCGCCGCGAATGCCGGTGGCGACGATCCGACGAATTGCGTGCACAACGCGACGGGCATCCCGTCGCGTCCCACGAACGTTGCCGCGCAGGCGCCGCCCGGGATCGAGGAGCCGGCCAGTCGAGCCCCGCGGCCGGGGCCTCGATGCGCCGTGGAGTCCGTGGAGGCGAGGTCGCCGTGCATGAGCGAGGTGTCGCTCGGTCCGAGTCCGGTGCTCGGCGAATCGGGTTGTGCCGCTGCGGGGTACGCGAGCGTCGCCGCCAACGCCAGAACCCCGGTGACCACCGCCGCCCGGACCCGCATCTTCCGTGTCATGAGTGGTCAAGCTACCGCACAGAGGGCCGGCTCAGATGACCAAGCCGAGTGCGAGTACCACGATCAATCCGGTCACCGAGAGGACCGTCTCCATCATCGACCAGGTCTTGAAGGTCTGGCCGACGGTCATCCCGAAGTACTCCTTGACCAGCCAGAAACCGGCGTCGTTGACGTGGGACAGGAACACCGACCCGGCACCGATCGCCAGGACGACCAGCGACAGTTCTCCCGAACCCATCCCGTCGACCAGGCCCAAGATCAGCGACGACGCGGTGATCGTGGCAACGGTCGCCGATCCGGTCGCCAGGCGGATCAGTGCCGCGAGCGTCCAGGCCAGCAGGAGCACCGAGACGTTCGCGCCGGTCGCCCAGTCGGCGAGCAGGGTGCCGATGCCGGTGTCGACGAGAACTTCCTTGAATCCGCCACCCGCGGAGACGATCAGCAGGATGCCCGCGATCGCGGGCAGGGCCGCGCCCGTGCATTTGGAGATTGTCTCGCGGTCCATCCCGGAACCGCGGCCGAGGGTGAACATCGCGACGATCACCGCGATGAGCAGCGCGATGAGGGGCGTGCCGAGGATGTCGAGGACCTTGCGCACGGGCTGGTCCTCGTCGGCGATGAAGATCTCGGCGAGTGCCTTGCCGAGCATCAGCACGACGGGCAGCAGGACGCTGATCATGGTGATCGCGAAGGACGGTCGCTTGGTGGTCGGGCCGTCGGACGGATCGACGTCGAAGGTCGTCGGGGCCTCGACCGTCACCCATCGCCCGGCGAGCACGCCGAAGAGCGGCCCGGACACGATGATGGTCGGGATGGCAACCAGCACACCGAGTCCGAGTGTCATGCCGAGATCCGCGCCGAGGGCGTCGATCGCCACGAGCGGGCCGGGATGCGGCGGGACGAACCCGTGCATCGCCGACAACCCGGCCAGCGCGGGGATGCCGATCGGGATCAGGCCGAGACCCGAGCGTCGGGCCACCAGGTAGATCACCGGCATCAACAGCACGAGACCGATCTCGAAGAACATCGGCAGACCGATGATGGCGCCGACGAGCGCCATCGCCCACGGCAGCATCCGCGGTGAGGCGTGACCGACGATCGTGGCCACGATCTCGTCGGCACCACCGGAGTCGGCCAGCAGCTTGGCGAACATGGCGCCGAGTGCGATCAGGATGCCGACTCCCGCTGCGGTGGTTCCGAACCCGGCGGTGAACGACTCGAGGACCGTCGGGATCGACTCACCCGCGACGATGCCGACGGTCGCGCCGCCGCCCACCAACGCCAGGAAGGGATGGACCTTGGCGATCGTGATCGCCACGACGATGACGGCGATACCCGCCAGCGCCGCGACGATGAGTTGCCAACCGGGCGCGACCGGCTGCGGCAGATCTGTGCTCACGGCGAGAATCGTGGTGGTCGGCGACATCAGTTCTCCTCGGCGTCGAGATCGGAACCGTGCGAGAGGGCCTCGACCAGCTCGTCGATGATGGCGTCCACGCTCTGGTCCACGTCGACGGTCAGGCCGCGTTCGTGGGGGGTCAGCTGCTCGAGGGTCTCGAACTGCGAGGCGAGCAGGGCCGGTGGCATGAAATGCCCCGGGCGTGATGCCTGCCGTCGTGAGATGACCTCGACCGACCCGGCCAGATGCGCGAACAGCGTCGTCGGTGCGTGATCACGAAGATGGTCGCGGTAATGCCGTTTGAGCGCGGAGCAGCTCATGACACCGCCGTCGGCGTGTTCGGCGAGCCAGACGCCGATCGACTCGAGCCAGGGTCGGCGGTCGTCGTCGTCGAGCGGTTCTCCCGCCGACATCTTGGCGATGTTCTCGGCGGGGTGGAAGTCGTCGGCGTCGGCGAACGGCACCCGCAGGCGCTGCGCCAACGCCGCTCCGACGGTCGACTTCCCGGACCCCGACACCCCCATGACGACGATCGGCGATCGCATGTTCACTCCTCACCACGCTGTGCTGCTGATCACGTAGGCTGCCTCAATAGTCATACTTTTGCAAGCCTCAGGGGAGATTAAGTACGCACATTTGTCCGTACCTCGATCAATGAGAAGATGAAACGGTGAGTCAGGGCACACGGAGCACAGGCGAGCGGCACGACGAGATCCTCGCGGCCATCGGCCGACGCATCGTCTCGGGAGCGCAGCCGGCCGGCAGCGTGCTGACCCTCGACGCCATCAGCGCCGACCACGGGGTGTCGCGGACGGTATCCCGCGAGGTGATCCGGGTTCTCGAGTCGATGGGCCTCGTCGAATCCCGGCGCCGCGTCGGCATCACGATCCAGCCGCGGACCCGATGGAGCGTGTTCGACGCCCGGCTGATCCGCTGGCGCCTCGACGGCGCCGACCGCGCCGAGTTCCTCGCCACCCTCTCGGAGCTACGACGCGGCTTCGAGCCGGTGGCGGCGGCCCTCGCCGCCGAGCGCGCGAACGAGCACCAGTGCCGCATCCTGGCGGCAGCCGTGTCGGACATGTCGGTACACGGGCGCAACGGCGACCTCGAGTCGTACCTGCTGGCCGACAAGGTCTTTCATCGAACGCTCTTGGAGGCCAGCGGCAACGAGATGTTCCGGTCGCTCACCGGGGTGGTGAACGAGGTCCTCGCCGGCCGCACCCATCACGGGATGATGCCCGCGACACCGAATCCGGTGGCCATCGCACTGCACGACGACGTCGCCAGAGCAATACGCCTCCGCGACCCGGAGGTCGCGGAGGCGTCGATGCGCGCGATCATCACCGAAGCGGCGGCTGCTGTATCGCCCCCGCCACCTGAGGTGCTCTAGACGAGCAGCTCGGCGATCTGAATCGTGTTGAGGGCCGCGCCCTTCCGGAGGTTGTCCCCCGAGACGAACAGCGCGAGACCGCGGCCGTCCGGAACACCCGGGTCCTGCCGGATCCGGCCGACCAGCGAGGCATCCTTGCCGGCGGCGGCCAGTGGCGTCGGCACGTCCGCGAGCTCCACACCCGCTGCGCCACCGAGGATCTCCTGTGCACGTGCCGCCGACAGCGGGTTCGCGAACTCCGCGTTGATCGACAGCGAGTGGCCGGTGAACACCGGCACGCGTACGCAGGTTCCGCTCACGAGCAATCCGGGCAGCCCGAGGATCTTGCGCGATTCGTTGCGCAGCTTCTGGTCCTCGTCGGTCTCACCCGAACCGTCGTCGACGAGCGAACCGGCGAGCGCCACGACGTTGAACGCGATGGGCGCGACGTATTTGTTCGGGGCGGGGAAGTCCACGGCGGAACCGTCGTGCACGAGCTTCTCCGCGTCGCCGGCGACCGCACGCACCTGGGTGGCCAATTCGTCGACACCGGCCAGACCGCTACCCGAGACCGCCTGGTAGCTCGAGATGATCAGTCGCTGCAGGCCCGCCTCATCGTGGAGCGGCTTGAGGACCGGCATGGCGGCCATCGTGGTGCAGTTCGGGTTGGCGATGATGCCCTTGGGCGGGTTCTTGGCCAGTTCGCCGTTGACCTCCGAGACCACCAGCGGCACATCGGGATCCTTGCGCCAGGCCGACGAGTTGTCGATGACGGTCACGCCGGCCTCGGCGAACCGCGGCGCCTGTTCGCGCGACATGGTGGCACCCGCCGAGAACAGCGCGATGTCGAGTCCGGACGGGTCGGCGGTGGCCGTGTCCTCGACGACGATCTCGCCGTCGCCCCACGGCAGCTTCTTGCCCGCCGAGCGCGAGGACGCGAAGAAGCGCACCTCGTCGGCCGGGAAGTTGCGCTCCGCCAACAGGGTTCGCATGACGGCGCCGACCTGACCGGTCGCGCCCACGACTCCGATACGTACGCCCACTGCTATCGCCCCGTTCCGGCGTAGACGACGGCTTCTTCTTCGCCGCCGAGATCGAAGGCGGCGTGCAGAGCGCGCACCGCGTCGTCGAGTTCGGTGTCCCGGCACAGCACCGAGATCCGGATCTCCGAGGTGGAGATCAGCTCGATGTTCACGCCGGCGTCGCTGAGGGCCTCACAGAAGGTGGCCGTGACGCCGGGGTGCGACTTCATGCCCGCGCCCACGAGCGACACCTTGCCGATGTGATCGTCGTAGAGCAGATCGGTGAACCCGATCTCGGTCTGCAGCTTGGTGAGCTTCTCGACGCCGAGCGGCCCGAGCTCGCGCGGCAGGGTGAAGGTGATGTCGGTCTTGCCGGTGTCGACCTTCGAGACGTTCTGCAACACCATGTCGATGTTGATCTCGGCGTCGGCCACGGCGCGGAACACCCGCGCGGCGTAACCGGGCTTGTCGTCGAGGCCGACGACGGTGATCTTGGCCTCGCTGCGGTCATGTGCGACGCCGGTGAGAATGGCTTCTTCCACGGGGATGTCCTCCATCGATCCGGTCACAATGGTGCCGGGTTTGGTCGAGTACGACGAGCGCACGTGAACGGGAACGTTGTATCGGCGCGCGTATTCGACGCACCGCAGCATCAGCACCTTGGCGCCACAGGCAGCCAGCTCGAGCATCTCCTCGAAGCAGACGGTGTCGAGACGGCGGGCGTCGGGCACGATCCGCGGATCGGCCGAGTAGACGCCGTCGACGTCGGTGTAGATCTCGCAGACGTCGGCTTCGAGCGCGGCCGCCAGCGCGACCGCGGTGGTGTCGGAGCCGCCGCGTCCCAGTGTGGTCACGTCCTTGGTGTCCTGCGAGACGCCCTGGAAGCCGGCGACCAGCACGATCTTGCCCTCGTCGAGTGCGCTGCGAACGCGCCCGGGCGTGACGTCGATGATCTTGGCCTTGCCGTGGCTGCTCGTCGTAATGACACCGGCCTGCGATCCGGTGAACGACTGCGCCTGCGCGCCCATCGAGCTGATCGCCATCGCGACGAGCGAGTTGGAGATCCGCTCACCCGAGGTCAGCAGCATGTCCATCTCACGGGCCGGCGGCGCCGGGTTGACCTGCTGGGCGAGGTCGAGGAGCTCATCGGTGGTGTCGCCCATCGCCGACACGACCACGACGACGTCGTTGCCCTGCTTCTTGGTCTCGACGATCCGCTCGGCGACGCGACGGATGCGTTCGGCCGTTGCGACCGAGGATCCGCCGTACTTCTGCACCACGAGGGCCACGTCGAGTTACCTCCCGCCGGCCAGTGTGCCGGTCGATAGACGTCAACTTGCCGGGACAACCTTACCGGGACCGCCGCGACCGCTCTGACCTGGTCTCCGCCCCACCCGACGGGACCGGACCGAGGTGATCCGCCCTAGGATCGCTCGCGTGGCCTCCCCAACCGACGTCGGTGACACCGGAACCGGTCCCGTCGGTACGAACAGCTACGGCCGTCGACTGGCGTCGATGACCCGCGGCTATTTCGGTCCGCTCGGTTCGTCGCCCGCCGCGGTCCGTGGTCATCGCTGGTGGCTCGACGCTCTCCTCGTCTTCCTCGTCATCCGGGCCGTCGGCATCCTCGTCCTGGCCCGCTTCGCCGATCTCCGCGGCACCACGCTGGGCGACTCCCTGGCGGTCTGGGACGGGCAGTGGATGATCGCGATCGCGACCCACGGCTACGACGGCGTGCCCTACACGCTCACCGACGCCCGGGGTCTGCACACCGTCGACACCGCGTACGCCTTCTTTCCCGGTTACCCGTACCTGGTGGGCTTGATCGCGAAGCTGCCGGGCCTGAGTCCCTTCGGTGCGGCGATCACGGTGAACCTGATCCTGGGATGCGTGGCGGCGATCGGTGCAGCACGTCTCGGAATGGTGTGCGCCCGACTCATGGCACGACGGTCCCCGATCGGCCCGGCACCCGAACGCGGAACCGGACTGTTCCTGGTGGTGCTCTTCGCGGCGACGCCGATGTCGATCGTGCTGAACATGGCCTACACCGAGGCGCTGTTCTGCGCGCTCGCGGTGTGGGCGCTGGTGGGGGTCCTCGAGAAGCGCTGGCTCCTCGCCGGCGTCGTCGCGGGGCTCTGCGGTCTGTGCCGGCCGACGGCGGCGGTCCTGATCGGGGTCGTGATGCTCGCGGCCCTCGTGTTCCTGTGGCAGGCGCGCGGGACCGACGTCCCGAGAGCGGCACGCGTCCGCGCGATCGTCGCCATCGTCATCAGCCCGCTCGGTTACCTCGCCTATCTCTGCGTGGTGTGGGCGCACACCGGGTCGCCGACCGGGTGGTTCCGCATCCAGACCGAGGGCTGGGACACCCAGTTCGACTGGGGCGTGGCCGCTTTCGAGTTCATCAACGAAATGCTCGTCCATTCGGCCGAGATCGCCCCGGTGGCCACGTCGTGGATCGTGCTGAGCACGCTGGTGATGCTGGGCGTCGCCGTCTGGTCACGGGTGCCGTGGCCGGTCCTGCTCTACGGTTCGCTGCTGGTCGCGCAGATCGTGCTGTCGAGCGGACTGATGATGAGCCGGCCCCGGTTGCTGCTGCCCGCCTTCGTCCTGCTGATCCCGCTGGCGATGGCGCTGGCGCGGATGCGGCCGGTGGTCGCGGGACTGATCGTCGTGCCGATCGTGGTCGGCAGCTCGTGGTTCGGCGCGCACATGCTGACCGTGTTCCCCCACGCCATGTGACAACCGCTTGCCCTGCTCCCCGAGGAGCGCGACCCCTCTACCCCCAAGCGCGACGAGCGGACCCTCTGCTCCCTGAGGTGCGAGGAGCGATAGCGACGAGCCTCGAAGGGCCTGGTGAGATGCCGTGCGAGACCCTTCGAGGCTCGCTACGCTCGCACCTCAGGGAGCAGGAGACGACCCGCTACGCTCGCATCTCAGGGAGCATAAAAACCACTTCGCCCGCTCCTCAGGGAGCCGAAGGTTGTCACACCGCCGACGCCGCGAATCCCAGGCAGAGGTAGTCGATTCCGGCGTCGAGGCGCGCCCGGGGATCGAGCAGCCGGCCGGCATCGCGACGGCCGGCGAGGCGGGCGAGATGCGACGGGACTTCGACCTCTGACTCCCCCGAGATCACCTCGGCCAGTCCCGCGGACGGCAGCAGGGCGTCGTCGTGAAGCAACTGATCGCTCACCGCGACAAGGGCGACGCCGTGGACGAAGCTCCAGACCGACAGCGCCATGTCGGTGGCGCGTTCGATGCCGACGCCGAGCTCGAGGAATCCGGCCGCCAGCCAGTCGAGGCACGCCAGCGAATCCTCGCCGTAACTGTGCCGGGGCGACGAGTAGGCCAGGACCACCCACGGATGCCGGGTGTAGAGGTCCCAGTCGACGTCGACGGCGATCCCGACCCGTGTCCGCCACTCGGGCGCGGTGTCGACGGGGTACGGGAACCGCCGTCCGACCTCGGTCGACATCGCCTGCAGCAGCGCGTCCTTGTCCTCGACGTGGCGATACAGCGACATGGCCCCGACCCCGAGCTTCTCGGCGACCCGCCGCATCGACAGCGAGCCGATCCCGGCATCGTCGGCCACGGCGATGGCGGCATCGACGATCGTCGCCGTCGACAGTTTCGAGGTGTCGGCCGTCACGTCCTCGTTCCTCCTGCTCAGGGCGGGAATAATCCGATTGCGTACAGCGTACTCATCCCCGTACGCTGACCCGCGTACACCGTACGCGTAGGTAGCTGCCGTCTGCCGCGAAGGAGGAATGATGTCCGCCCAGCTCGACCCGTCGAACCGGCTCCGCCCGACCACGTCGGGTACCGCCGACCGGCGAACGTGGCTGGGACTGGCCGTGCTGACCCTGCCGGTGTTCCTGGTCTCGATGGACGTCTCGGTGCTGTACCTCGCCATCCCGTCGATCACCGATGCACTCGCGCCGTCCGCGGCCCAGCAGCTGTGGATTCTCGACATCTACGGCTTCCTCATCGCCGGGCTGCTCATCACGATGGGCAATGTCGGTGACCGCGTCGGCCGTCGACGCATCCTCCTCGCCGGCGCCGCCCTGTTCGGCATCGCGTCGGTCATCGCTGCTTTCGCACCCTCGCCCGAGATCCTGATCGCGGCGCGCGCCCTCATGGGCATCGGCGGTGCCACCCTGCTGCCCTCGAGCCTGTCGCTCATCGCCAACATGTTCCCCGACGCCCGCGAGCGCGGGCGCGCGATCGGCGTGTGGACCGCGGCGTTCGCCGGCGGCAGTGCGGTCGGCCCGGTCATCGGAGGCGTTCTGCTGCACCACTTCTGGTGGGGCGTGGTCTTCCTCATCAACGTCCCGGTGCTCGCCGCACTGTTCGTCTTCGGGCCGCGCCTGATCCCCGAGTACCGGGCCGCGACGAACGACCCGTTCGATGTCGTCGGCGTCGTGCTCTCGATGGCCGGAATCCTCCCGCTCGTCTATGCCGTCAAGACGGTCGCGAGCGAAGGCGCCACGACCGGCGTGGTGGTCGCCGGAGTGGTGGGTGCCGCGCTGCTCATCACGTTCCTGCTGCACCAGCGCCGGGTGACGTCACCACTCCTGGACCTCAAGCTGTTCGGCAACGCGCAGTTCAGCGGAGCGGTCGCCGTTGCGCTGATCGGCATGATGGCCCTCGGCGGCATGTCGTACCTGACCGGCGTCTACCTCCAGTCGGTCATGGGCCACGACGTCCTGGCCGCGGCCATCGCCGGCCTCCCGATGGCCGTCGCGGTGGCGGTGTTCTCCATCGGCGCGACCCGGGTCGCCGCGTTCCTGGGCACCCGGCTGGCCTTCGTGGGTTCTGTCGGCCTGGCCGCCGCAGGCAATCTCGGCATGCTGAGCCTCGGCACCTCGACCCCGGTCTGGGTGTACGTGCTGTGCACGACGATCGCGGGCGTCGGCTACGGCATCCAGTTCAGCCTGGTGTCTGTCGTGGTCGTCGGCTCGGTGCCGCCGGAGCGGTCGGGCGCCGCGTCGGGCATCTCGGAGACGAGCTTCGAGCTCGGGACCGCGATGGGCCTGGCCTTTCTCGGATCGCTGGCCACCCTCGTGTTCCGAGACGGCGACCGGGGTTGGTCGTTCGGCGACACCCTGGGCGAGACCCTGCACCGGGCGACCGACATGGGTTCGGCCGGAGAGGGGTTGGCCACCGCCGCGAAGCAGGCCTTCGTCGACGGCATGCACGCGGCGTCGCTGGCGAGCGGTCTCGCGCTCCTTGCACTCGGCACGGTCCTGCTGTTCGTGATGCGCGACGAGCCCACCGATCCGCAGGCCGCGGTCGCCGAGGTGCAACTTCCCGACGGTGCTGATTCGGTCCCGCTCGCTTCGCTCCCGGCGACCGGTCCCGTCGGCGTCGCACGCACCGACTCCTGACAGCGAGCCCGGCGATCGCCGCGCCACTACCCTCGGGCGGATGCACGAACTCATCTCGGGCCGCCGTAGCGCCCGCGGCTACGATCCGTCCGCGACCATCTCGCTCGACGACGTCACCACGATCGTCGACGCCGGGCGCTGGGCTCCCACCTGGGGGCGGGTGCAGCCGGTGCGCTTCATCGCGGGACTGCGCGGCGACCCGACGTTCGACGCCCTCGCCGGCGTCCTGACCCGGGGGAACTCGGGGTGGGCGCCGCGCTCGGCAGCCCTGATCCTGGTCTGCACCACCGATGACCCCGACGACTCGAAGGCCCACACGTACGGAGCCGTCGACTGTGGACTGGCGGTGGCGCAGATGATCCTGCAGTCCGAGGCCCTCGGCTTCAATGCCCATCCGATGGCCGGTTTCGACGCCGAGGCAGCCCGCGACATCTTCGGGATCCCCGCCGACAAACGACCGCTGGTGCTGCTCGGAGTCGGCGCGCTCGCCGACCCGGCGTCCCTTCCCGAGGAGATCCGCGCCCGCGACGAGAAACCCCGCACCCGGCTCCCGCTGTCCGAGGTCGCGTTCGCGGGTCGCTGGGGACATCCCGCGTTCCCGGGCTCCGCAGGCGCCTGACCGGCCGATGTGACGAACGAGGCATATGAGACAGAAGTGACGTGTGGTACTTGTTCTCCATGACTGTCACACCTCAACCTCGAGGACTCCTCCGCCGACTGGCAGCGCACCTCGCGCCCGTCGCCGCCGTCACCGCACTGACAGCCGCGGCAGCACTGTCCGTGCCGGCGGCCGCCCACGCCGACGAGCCGTTCAGCCTCGAATTCGATGGCGCCGCCGGCACTCTCCCGTCGGCGCTGCAGCACGAGACCGGCGCCGGCGGTTGGGGCAACAACGAGGTGCAGAACTACACCGCCGATCGGCTGAACTCGCGACTCGACGGCAACGGCAACCTGCTCATCGAGGCGCGCCGCGCGGCGACCGGCGGCTGGACGTCGGCCCGGCTCACCACCGAGGACAGCTTCGAGTTCACCTACGGGACGATCTCCGCGCGCATCTCCCTGCCGCAGGGTCGCGGGTTGCACCCGGCGTTCTGGCTGCTGGGAAGCGACATCGACTCCGTCGGGTACCCGGCGGCCGGCGAGGTCGACATCGCCGAGACGATCAACTCCTCCGACTGGGTCCACGTGGGCGTGCACGGCCCGACGGCGCTGGGCACCGCGATGGGATCACTCGATCTCTCGCTCGCCGATCTCCTCCCCGGACTGCCGCTGCCGGGGCCGCTCGCCGGCCGCTGGGAGCGGGGCCACGACCTCACCGGCATCGATCCGGGCGACTTCCACGTCTACGCGGTGACCAAGTCGTCGTCGCAGATACGTTTCACCATCGACGGGAACGCGGTCTACACGATCAACCGCTCCTCGCTCACCGGCGACGAACGGTGGGTCTTCGACAAGCCGATGTACGCACTGCTCAACGTCGCGGTCGGCGGCATCTGGCCCGGGCCCCCGTCGTCGACGACTCCGAGCCCGGCAACCATGAAGGTCGACTGGTTGCGCTACACGCCGTCCACTCCCGCTCCCTGAGCTGAGGAGCGCCCGTAGCTTGCGGACGGTGGCAACGACTCCGCCCCGAGCCGACAGGCCCGGGGCGGATTTCTTGTATTTGATTGCGGTACAGTCGTTTACGCGACCGGCACCTGCTCGTCGTCGGTGACCGACGCCCGCATCGTCTTGTCCTTGGTCTCGACGATCTTGATCGTGCACACGACGCTGAGTGCCGACAGACCGGCGAGCAGGACACCCACCCAGATCGCACCGGGACCCGCGATCAGCGGGGCGGCGATCAGCGGCGGGATCGCCCCACCGAGGATGCCGGCCAGGTTGTAACCCATCCCCGCACCGGTGTAGCGGTACCGCGCCTCGAACAGTTCGGGCAGAAGCGCACCGGCCGGACCGTAGGCGATGCCGAAGATCAGCAGCGTCCCGAAGAGTCCGACCACGAACGCGAAGCCGCCGCCGATCTCCAGGATCGGGAACAGCACCAGCGCCCAGGGGATCGCGACGCTGCACGAGGTGAGGATGACCCGGCGACGACCCACGCGGTCCGACCACACCGCCGACGCCGCGGTGGACAGTCCGAACACCACGGCCGCGCCCATCCCCGCGGTCAGCACGAAGGTCCGGGACAGCTCCAGTGACTTGGTGCCGTAGTTCGTGAGGAACGCCGTGCCCATGTAGAACAGCGAGAACAGGCTCGCCAGCGCGCCGCCGGCGATGAGGATCTCGCGCCACTGGTGGCGGAAGGCGTCGAGGAACGGCAGTGCCGGACCGTCGACCACGGGACCGTCGATTGCCCTGCGCTGCTGGGCTTCTCGGAACACCGGCGTCTCCGCGACCGCGAGCCGCACCCACAGCCCGACGGCGACGAGCGCGAAGGACAGGATGAACGGGATGCGCCAGCCGTAGTCGAGGAAGGCCGAACTGGTCTCGCCGAGCGTCAGGCTCGCGATGAGGAACGTCAGGCTCGACAGGAAGAACGCGAAGGCCGGGCCGAGTTGCGGGAACATCGCGTACAGCCCCCGCTTGCCCGGTGGGGCGTACTCGGCGGTGAGAAGCGTTGCGCCCGCCCATTCGCCGCCGACGGCGAAGCCCTGCAGGAACCGCAGGAAGACGAGGAGGATGGGCGCCGCGATGCCGATCCCGGATTCGGCGAAGCCGAACACGCCGGTCTCGTAACCGGGGAGAAGACCGATCGCGACCGTCGCCAATCCCATGATGAGCAGGGTCCACACCAGGGTGCGTTTACGGCCGATCCGGTCGCCGAAGTGACCGAAGAGCATCGCGCCGACCGGCCGCGCGAAGAAGGCCACGGCGAAGGTGGCAAAGGACGCGATGGTCCCGGTGACCTCGTCGGCGGCCGGGAAGAACACGGTCGGGAACACCAGGGCGGCGGCGGTGCCGTAGATGAAGAAGTCGTAGAACTCGATCGTCGTGCCGATGGAACTCGCGGCGGCCACGCGTCGAAGGCTCGTGCGTTTACCCTCCGGCGGTTCGGTCACCGGCGGTTCGGCGGGGATGGTCGTCACTGGCGTTAGCCCTTTCTGCAGACGGCCGCGTCGGGGTGGCGGCTCGAGATCCCGGGCATCATCGGTCCGGGTGCCCCTGTCCGCCGCTCGGATGATTTGGGTCACTCCGGCTGCGCGGTGAGAGGCATGTCATAGTCTGGAGCCCGTGTCGGTGAGGCGGCACCCCCCGAAGAGGGGGACGTCATGACCCGGCCTCACCTGCAGCTTTGGCCACCTCGTCGCCGGGGAGTACAGTCGAGCGCATGCAGCGCGCACTCCTCCTCGGTTGCCGCGGCGGGGTCTGAACCGACCGGCCCTCCGTCGCGGGGCCTCATGACGCGCCGGTCACTTTCCTTCCACACACGGAGAATGACCACCATGGCACCAGCAGACAGCTTCACTTCCGGCGCCAGCCGAATCGTCGAGCCCGCGGGCCCGATTCCCGCCGGACAACCCTCATGGAACCCGCAGCGCAGCTCCGCGATGCCGGTTCATCGTTATCGACAGTTCGCCGACGAGGTCGAGAAAGTGGCGGTTCCCGACCGCACTTGGCCCGACAAGGTCATCACCACCGCCCCGATGTGGTGCGCGGTCGACCTCCGCGACGGCAACCAGGCACTCATCGACCCCATGAGCCCGGCACGCAAGCGCCGCATGTTCGACCTCCTCGTACGGATGGGTTACAAGGAGATCGAGGTCGGCTTCCCGTCGGCCAGCCAGACCGATTACGACTTCGTCCGCGAGATCATCGAAGACGGCGCCATCCCCGACGACGTGACGATCCAGGTGCTGACCCAGTGTCGTGACGAACTGATCGAGCGCACCTTCGACGCCTGCCGCGGCGCGGCCAACGTGATCGTCCACTTCTACAACTCGACGTCGGTCCTGCAGCGTCGAGTCGTGTTCCGCGCGGACAAGGCGGCGATCACCAAGATCGCGACCGACGCCGCACACAAGGTCCTCGAGGTACAGCAGAACTACCCGGACACCAACTGGCGGTACGAGTACTCGCCGGAGTCCTACACGGGCACCGAGCTGAGCTTCGCCAAGGAGGTGTGCGACGCGGTCACCGAGATCATTGCCCCCACCCCGGAGCGCCCGATGATCATCAATCTGCCGGCGACCGTCGAGATGGCCACTCCCAACGTCTACGCCGACTCGATCGAGTGGATGCACCGCAATCTCGCCCGGCGCGACTCGGTCATCCTGAGCCTGCACCCCCACAACGACCGCGGAACCGCCGTCGCCGCAGCCGAACTCGGCTACCAGGCGGGCGCCGACCGTATCGAGGGCTGCCTGTTCGGCAACGGCGAGCGCACCGGCAACGTCTGTCTGGTCACCCTCGGCATGAACATGTTCAGCCGCGGCGTCGACCCGCAGATCAGCTTCTCCGACATCGACGAGATCCGCCGGACGGTCGAGTACTGCAACCAGCTCAACGTCCCCGAGCGTCATCCCTACGGCGGCGACCTGGTCTACACCGCGTTCTCGGGCAGCCACCAGGACGCGATCAACAAGGGCCTCGACCAGATGAAGGTCGACGCCGACAACGCCGACTCCGACGTCGACGACATCACCTGGGCCGTACCGTATCTGCCGATCGACCCCAAGGACGTCGGCCGCAACTACGAAGCGGTCATCCGCGTCAACAGCCAGTCCGGCAAGGGCGGCGTCGCCTACATCATGAAGGCCGACCACGGCATGAACCTGCCGCGGCGCCTGCAGATCGAGTTCAGTCGCGAGATCCAGAAGATCACCGACGGCGAGGGCGGTGAGGTCAATCCCAAGGAGATGTGGGATGTCTTCGCGGAGAACTACCTTCACCCGGTGTGGCCGCTGGAGCGGATGCGCCAGAAGGTCGACGCCGCCGAGGTCGACGGTGGCGACGACCACATCACCGCGGTGGTCAAGGTCGAGGGGAACGAGCGCGAGATCTCCGGTTCGGGCAACGGTCCGCTGGCTGCCTTCGTCGACGCGCTGGGCGCCGTGGGCTACGACGTCCGCGTCCTCGACTACAGCGAGCACGCTCTGACCGCGGGCGGCGACGCCAGCGCCGCGGCGTACGTGGAGACCGAGGTCAACGGCGAGACGGTCTGGGGTGTCGGCATCGCGTCGTCGATCACCACCGCCAGCCTGCGCGCGGTCGTCTCGGCGGTGAACCGCGCTTACCGGGTCACCTCGGTTCCGGTCGCCGACGGCGAGGCCGCCCCGGGCACCTGGGCGCCCTGACCCTCCCCCTTCGAAGACCCGATTCCGTCCCGTCGATCGCGCCGATCGGCGGGACGGAATCGTTCTGACGGGAACAAAACGGACCAGAGTTTCATTTAGAGGGCATGAAGAACATCGGTTTCCTGTCGTTCGGTCACTGGTCGGACGCCCACGGGTCCCAGGTGCGGTCCGGCGCGGACACGCTGCTGCAGTCCATCGACCTCGCGGTGGCCGCCGAGGAGCTCGGCGCCGACGGTGCGTACTTCCGCGTCCATCACTTCGCACGGCAACTCGCATCGCCGTTCCCGTTGCTCGCCGCGATCGGCGCGAAGACCAGTCGCATCGAGATCGGCACCGGGGTCATCGACATGCGCTACGAGAACCCGCTGTACATGGCCGAGGACGCCGGCGCCGCGGATCTCATCTCCGGCGGCCGGCTGCAGCTCGGGATCAGTCGTGGGTCCCCCGAGCAGGTCATCGACGGCTACAAGTACTTCGGGTACGTCCCGCCCGAGGGGTCGACCGACGCCGACATGGCGCGCCAGCACACCGAGGTGTTCCTGAAGGTGATCGAAGGCGGCGGATTCGCCACGCCGAACCCGCGCCCGATGTTCCCGAATCCCCCGGGTCTGCTGCCGATCGAGCCGCAGGCGCCCGGTCTCCGCGACCGGATCTGGTGGGGCGCCGGCTCCCGCGCCACCGCGGAATGGACCGCTGAGCAGGGTATGAACCTGATGAGTTCGACGCTGCTCACCGAGGACACGGGGGTACCCTTCCACCAGTTGCAGGCCGAGCAGATCCAGCGGTTCCGCAAGGCCTGGGCCGATGCCGGACATCCGCGCGAACCGCGAGTGTCGGTGAGCCGCAGCATCTTCGCCATTGTCGACGACCGCGACCGCGCCTACTTCGGACGTGGTGGTGCTGAATCGGATCAGGTCGGTGTCATCGACAACAGTGTGGCCCGATTCGGACGCAGCTACGCCGACGAGCCGGACAAGCTCATCGAGCAGTTGCGTGAGGACGAGGCGATCGCCGCGGCCGACACACTGCTGCTGACGGTGCCGAATCAGCTCGGCGTGGAGTACAACGCCCACGTGCTCGAGTCGATCCTGACCCACGTCGCACCCGCTCTCGGCTGGCGTTGACCACCAGGTGCTCACCGGCGGCTGACACCAGAACCCTCCGATCAGATCGGCACAGGCATCAATTTGGTCATCGGCTCACCCCCGGTACTCAATTGGCGGGCGGAGCGGTGCCGGTCTGAGCCGTCAAGTGATACCGCTCGGCGAGGGTGGCGAACGCAGCGATGAGTTCGGGAGGCTCGACGACTTCCATGGCCGTTTCGAAACGACCGAACGAGGCGGCCAGCGCCCCCCACGACCAGGATCCGATCTCCAAACTGCACCTGTTCTCGGCGATGACACGAACCGCTCCGTCTCCGGCGAAGGGAAGGACGTCCCGGGCCGGCAGGTCGAGGATGACAGTGCCTCGACACGGCCACTCATTGACGTCTTGCCCTTTGAAGCGTGCGGAAACGAACTCGTGGACGTTGCCGCCGGGGACCTCGCGCGGGGTGAAGCGAGGACCCGTCGGTGCGCGTGGCAGGACTCGGTCGACGCTGAACAGTCGCCAGTCGGCGCGGTCGAGGTCCCACCCGAGGAGGTACCAGCGCCCGTACGAGGTGGCGATGTGATGGGGCTCGACGCGCCTCGGTGGTGTCGTTGAGTCGTCTACTGGCAGGGCGCCGCGGGGCAGGTAGTCGAAGCGGAGCACCTCCTGCGCGCGGATCGTGTTGGTGAGCGTGACAAGGGTGTCGGGTGACACGTCCATCGGTGTGCTGGTGCCGGGGAGATCGCTGATCGCGGTGACATCGAGGGCGTCCAACCGGTGCCGGAGACGTGACGGCAGGACTTGGCGGATTGTCGCGAGGGCGCGGGTGGCTCCCTCCTCGATCCCTGCGCCGGAGGTAGACGCGTTGTGCAGGGCCACGGCGACAGCGATGGTCTGGTCGTCATCGAACAGCAGTGGGGGAAGGTCTTCTCCCGGTACGAGGCGGTAGCCGCCGTCGGGGCCCATGCTTGCCTGGATCGAGTACCCCATCTCGCGAAGTCGATCGATGTCGCGCCGGACGGTCCGGTCGCTGATACCCAGTCTCTCGGCGAGCAACGAGCCCGACCATTCGCGCCGAGTCTGTAGCAGCGAGAGAAGAGTCAGAAGTCGCGTTGTCGTCGTCGTCACAGTTCGAACCCTATGCCGAGTCTAGGACTGATCCCGTCCTACACGGTTGGGACTGTGGTTTCACCGGGCCACCGGAACCGCCCCGGGCCTGAGTAACCACTGCCACCGATGGCGGGAACCAACACGAGGAGCACGAATGAGCATCCAGACCACCACGCATCTGAACTTTCGTGGAGACGCCCGCGCGGCGCTCGACTTCTACCAGTCTGTCTTCGGCGGACACAGCGTCATCAACACCTACGGCGAATTCGGGTTGCCGCAGGAACTCCCGGGAGCCGACAAGGTGGTCTTCGGGCTTGTGGTCGCCGAGAACGGGTTCCGCATCATGGGTTACGACATCCCCGGCGAGCAGGGCGGCACCGTCATTGGCGGCACTTCGACACGCCGAGAGAACAACACCACTCTGACCGATCAGGCGTTGTTCGTCTCGATCAACGCAGACACCCTCGATGAGGCGCAGGTCTATTGGGACAAGCTCGGCGACAGCGCCACCATCGTCGAGCCGCTGGCGGCGTCCGAGTGGAGCGCCGGCTTCGGCATGCTCACCGACCGCTTCGGCGTCACCTGGAGCGTGGGCGTCACCACCTCCTGATCCGGCCCCTGGTCAGACCTCCGCCCGGCCGACTGGACAGTCGTTCGAGCCGGCCGCGAAGCGGGCGGGCTCACCGCCCGCCTCGCGGCGCCAGCCACACTCCACACCACATTCACGCAAAGGAGCCATTGACGCGTTCGGCAACGGATCGTCTTCGGAAGCTATCGGCTACCTGGTCGCGCAGACCCTCACTGTCGCCATCGATCCGAATATCCCGCGGCCGCTCTCTACACCTTCATCAACGCGCCTACTTTGTCGTCTGCACCGTCGTGGCGAGCAGCATCCTCGCCGTGTGGCAGTGACACGAACCAGCGAACACCAAGGAACGGGAGAATTCCGTGAAAACAGGAAGCCTCGGCCGGACCGGCATTCACGTCAGCCGCTATTGCCTCGGCACAATGATGTTCGGCCCCGCAGGCAACGCAGATCCCGACGACTGTCACCGCATCATCCGTCGCGCACTCGACGCGGGCATCAACTTTGTCGATACCGCTGACGTGTACGGCTACTCCGAGACCGAGACCATCGTCGGCAAAGCCCTCAAAGGCCGGCGCGACGACGTCGTCCTCGCAACAAAATTCAGCGGCCAGATGGGAGAGGATCCGAACAGGCGAGGAGCTTCGCGGCGGTGGATCATCACTGCCGTCGAGGAGTCATTGCGCAGGCTGCAGGTCGACCACATCGATCTCTACCAGATTCACCACTTCGACCCGGCGACGGACCTGGAAGAAACTCTGTCGGCGCTCTCCGACTTGGTCACCAGCGGCAAGGTTCGCGCCGTCGGCTCATCGAGCTTCCTTGCCTCCGACATCGTCGAAGCCCAGTGGGCCAGCGAACGACGCGGCCTCGTGCGACTCCGGACCGAGCAGCCGAGCTACTCCATCCTCTCTCGCGAGATCGAACGGGACGTCCTCCCGGTCTGCGAGCGTTACGGAATGGGGGTGATCACCTGGAGTCCCTTGGCGTGGGGCCTGCTCACCGGGAAGTACCGCGATGGTCAGAACGGGGCCGACTCGCCGAGCCGGGCTCAGTGGGGGCCGCGGCACATGACCGATCCGGACAAGTACGCCGCGGTGGAGAAACTAGCGGATGTCGCCGCGTCCGCCGGGATCTCGATGACCCACATGGCGCTGAGTTTCGTCACCACGCACCCGGCCGTCACCGCGGCCATCATCGGCCCACGGACCACCGAGCAACTCGACGATCTGTTGGCCGCCGCAGATACGGTACTCACCGACGAGGTGCTGGACCGTATTGACGAGATCGCCACGCCGGGAACCAACATCGGATGCACCGACATCGGATACACCCCTTCGTCTTTGACGGTCGCCTCGCAGCGGCGTCGCGCCGCCGCCGACCGATCATCGGCCTGATGTCGGCGAACTGGACGCCGAAGTCCGCGCGTTGCATCGGAAACCATCAGTCGCAACGCTGACAGGACGATGCCGACGGATCCGGTCGCAGACGAGGTCGTCCGTTGGCGGAATTCGGCCTCGTTTCTGCGCGGGGTGCCGAAACCGCCACATCGCGACGACTCGCTGACCTAACGTCACCGGGGTGTCCGATGCCCGAGGGACATCCCGACGAGTAGTCGAGACACACACCAAGCCCCACCGCGAACGGAGAACTCTCATGTCGGAAGTCATCGTCGTCGCCACCATCTCCCCCAAACCCGGCGAGGAACAGGCCGTGCGGGAGGCCCTGCTCGCCGCGATCCCCGAAGTCCACGGCGAGCCGGGATGCGGGAAGTACGCGTTGCACGAGGCCACCGGCGACTCGACCGACCTGGTGATGATCGAGCGCTGGGAATCCACGGAGGCCCTGGCGACGCACGGCTCCGCTCCGGCGCTCACCGCGCTCGGCAAGGCGATCGGGGGCCTGCTTTCCGGACCGCTGGACGTCCGGACCTTCACCGCCGTTCCTGCAGGTCAGCCGGACAAAGGCACCATCTGACCCACCGCGACATCTGCCCCCATCCGACCTGTCGGGTGGGGGCTTCGCGCATTTCCGCGGCCAGTGTTGTTGATTCCCCTGCCGGGCGCGTGCTAGACCGGTATAACGATCGTTAGATAAAGTACGCCGCGCGAAGCGGTGCGCTGCGCCGTGACCCGCTCCCGAGAGGAACCCTCATGCCCGAAGCCGTCATCGTCGACGTCGTCCGCCTCGCGTCCGGAAAGGGCAAGCCCGGTGGCTCGCTGTCGGAGACCAAGCCCGTCGAGCTCCTCGCGCATGTGCTGCGCTCCCTGGTCGAGCGCAACGACCTCGATCCGGCACTCGTCGACGACGTGATCGGCGGCTGCGTCGGTCAGGCCGGCGAGCAGGCCCTGAACATCTCGCGGACCGCGCTGCTGTCCGCCGGCTTCCCCGAATCCGTACCCGCCACCACCGTCGACCGGCAGTGCGGATCGAGCCAGCAGGCCGCCCACTTCGCCGCGCAGGGCATCATCGCCGGCGCCTACGACGTGGTGATCGCCGCCGGCGTGGAATCGATGAGTCGCGTCCCGATGGGCTTCACCACCGCCGGGCGCAGCCCCTACGGCCCGAGCATCGAAGCACGGTACCCGGATGGACTTGTCGGACAGGGCATCTCCGCTGAACTGGTCGCCGCCAAGTGGAAGTTCGACCGCGACACGCTCGACGCCTTCGCCGCGCAGTCCCACCAGCGTGCCGCCGCGGCGGCCGGCGAGGGCTTCTTCGATCGCGAGATCCTGCCCATCGACGTCGCTGACGCCGACGGCACGACGTTCACGCACAAGACCGACGAGACGGTGCGCGCGACCACCACTCCCGAGGGCTTGTCGGGCCTGAAGCCGTCGTTCTACAGCGAGGACTTCGCGGCTCGCTTCCCGGAGATCAACTGGCACATCACCCCCGGTAACTCGTCGCCGCTGACCGACGGCGCGTCGGGCGCACTGATCATGAGCGACGTCATGGCCTCGAAGCTGGGCCTGACCCCCCGCGCACGGTTCCACTCGTTCTCGGTCGCCGGCGACGATCCGATCTTCATGCTGACCGCTCCCATCCCGGCCACGCACAAGATCCTCGCGCGCTCGGGACTGTCCATCGACGACATCGACGCCTACGAGGTCAACGAAGCCTTCGCCTCCGTGCCCCTGGCCTGGGCCCACGAGTTCGGCGCCGACCCGGCCAAGCTGAACCCGCGGGGCGGCGCGATCGCGCTGGGCCACGCGCTCGGATCGTCGGGCACCCGCCTGCTGGGCACGCTCGTCAACCATCTCGAGGCGACCGGTGGCCGGTACGGCCTGCAGACCATGTGCGAGGGCGCGGGCATGGCCAACGCCACCATCATCGAACGTGTCTGAGCCGGCCCGGGCGGTTCCCGCCCGGAAATTCACGATCGAGACCGACGGTCTGGACTGGCGGCTGCGCGAACAGGTTCCGCTGCCGGCCACTCTCGTCGCGGCGAAACACGCGTTCTATGAACGCGGTTACCACGGCACCTCGATCCGCGACATCGCCTCGCGAGCGGGGGTGTCGCTGCCGACGCTGTACTACCACCACGACAACAAGCTGGGGATCCTGGTCGAACTGCTCGAGGCGGCGATGACCGCTGTGCTCGCGTGGGTGGGTGCGGCCATCGAGTCCGGACGGACGCCGAGCGAGCAGCTGTCCAACGCGATCGAGTCGATCGTCCTGCACATGACCAACGACGTCGAACTCGCCAGCGTGGCAAGCGAGTTCCGCCACCTCGACGTCGAGGATCCGCGACGGGAGACCTACGTCGCGATGCGGACCGAGACCGAGGAGCTGCTCGCCAGTGTCATCGAGCGTGGCGTCGAATCCGGTGAGTTCCACTTCGACGACGACGTGAAAGACGTGCTGCGCTACCTGTTCGGCGCATGCCAGGCGATCACCACCTGGTACCGCCCCTCGGGTGCCCGGACACCGGCCGAGGTCGCGGCGTCGTATGCGCTGCTCTCACTGCGCGTCGTCGGCGCGCGCGACGCCGACCAGAACGACAACTGACCGACCGACAACTCCTGAACGACGATCGAGTAGAGCAGAAAGGCAGAAGCCATGAAACGCACCATCTTCGAAGACGAGCACGAGGCCCTGCGGGAAACCGCGCGGCAGTTCCTGCAGCGCGAATGCGCCCCGTACACCGAGGAGTGGACGCGAGCCGGTCAGGTCGATCGCATCGCATTCAAGAAGGCCGGTGACGCAGGTCTTCTCGGATTCAACATCCCCGAGGAGTACGGCGGCGGCGGTGCCATGGACGACTTCCGGTTCAACGCCGTGGTGGTCGAGGAGTTCGCGAAGTTCGACGGCGCGGCACCCGGCCTCAGCCTGCAGAACGACGTCGTCGCACCGTACTTCGTGCATCTCGCCAACGACGAGCAGAAGAAGCGCTGGATGCCCGGGATCGCCACCGGCGAGACGATCCTCGCCGTCGCGATGACCGAGCCGGGCGCGGGCTCCGACCTGGCGGGCATCAAGACCTCGGCCAAGCTCGAGGGCGATCACTATGTCCTGAACGGCAACAAGACGTTCATCTCGTCGGGCATCAACTCCGACCTCGTGGTCGTGGTCTGCCGGACCAACCCCGATCCCGAGGCGGGCCACAAGGCGTTCTCGCTGCTCGTCGTCGAGCGCGGCATGGAGGGCTTCGAGCGCGGTCGCAAGCTCGACAAGATGGGCCTCAAGGCCCAGGACACCGCCGAGCTGCACTTCAACGACGTGCGCGTCCCGGTCGAGAACCTGCTCGGCCAGGAGGGCATGGGCTTCTACCACCTCATGCAGAACCTGCCGTCGGAGCGGCTGTCGATCGGCATCGGCGCCATCGCCGGTGCACGTGCGATCTTCGACGAGACCCTGCAGTACACCAAGGACCGCAAGGCCTTCGGTCGTCCGATCGGCACCTTCCAGGCGAACCGCTTCAGTCTCGCCGAGATGGCGACCGAGCTCGACATCGCCGAGGTCTACATCGACCGCTGCCTGCAGGGCGTACTCGATGGTGAACTGAACGCCGTCGACGCCTCGAAGAACAAGTGGTGGTGTACCGAGCTCGCCAAGCGGGTCATCGACAGCTGCCTCCAGCTGCACGGCGGCTACGGCTACATGAACGAGTACCGGGTTGCCCGCGCCTACACCGACGCTCGTATCCAGACGATCTTCGGTGGCACCACCGAGATCATGAAGGACATCGTCGGCAAGAGCCTCGGCGTCTGAGATCGTCGCACTCACCGACAGCCCGGGGTCCCCACCCCGGGCTGTCGGTGTCTGCGGACCCGCGCCGGTGGGTACCGGGGGTCAGCCCTGGTCGACCCCGACCGCGCGCAGATGGTCGACGACCTGCTGCACGGCGGACCGCGAACGCGGACGGGCGAGCGCCTCGTACACCCGTGCGGCACGAACTCCCTTGAGCACCAGCCGTTTCACCTTCGGATGGCGGACCGCGAAGCGCGGCATCAGCGCGATGCCGTGGCCGTGGGCCACGAGCGCCTCGATGGTGGTGAAGTCCAGCATCCGCTGTGTCACCCGGGGCGCCACCCCGGTCGCCGCCGAGATCGATTGCAGCACATCGTCGACCGGGAAGCCGCCCTCGACGCTGATCCAGTCGTGGTCGGCGAGTTCGGCGACCGCGACCTGGTCGCGCACGGCGAGTTCGCTGCCGGCGGCGACGATCACGTCGACGGGTTCACGCATCAACTCGGTGACGCGGACCCGCGGGATGTTGATCGCCGGGGTCCGTTCGTCGCGGTGGGTGACCACGACGTCGTGATCGGCGAGAGCCGGTGCCGCGTCGTGGTATCCGACGTCGAGGTGGACCGCGTGTACGTCGATGCCCGATGCGGTGGCCCGCTCCAGGACCGCCGGCAGCAGCAGGGTCGCACCGGACGGGAACATCGCCAGGCGGACCCGGGTCTTGCCCGACCGATACGACGACATCTCCTCCTGCGCCCGATCCACCGCCGCGATCACGTCATCGGCGCGCAGTACGAGCGCACGCCCCGCCTCGGTCAATCGGATTCGGCGGCCATCGGGTTCGAACAACGCGACACCGGCCTCCTCTGCCAGGACCTTCAGCTGTTGCGACACCGCCGACGGGGTCATGTGCATCGCCTCGGCGACCGCGCCGATCGACTCCCGGTCGGCGAATTCCCGCAGCAGCCGCAGACGCCGGACTTCCATGCGACAACGGTACTCAGGCCCACGTCGTCGTCAGGCGGTGCCGTGGGTCACGGCATGACCCTCGGGGTGGAATGTCCGAGCGGTCCGATCCGTTGGTGGGGGCATGGCATCACAAGACATCACCCTGGAAACCTTCGAGGACACCATCGCCTCGGACGGCATCGTCCTCCTCGACTTCTGGGCCGGCTGGTGCGGCCCGTGCCGGCAGTTCGCGCCCGTCTTCGAGAAGGCCTCCGAAGCACACTCCGACATCGTGTTCGGCAAGATCGACACCGAGGCCGAGCAGCAGCTCGCCGGCAGTCTCGGAATCCGTTCCATCCCGACGCTCATGGCATTCCGGGACGGGATCCTGGTCTTCAACCAGCCCGGTGCACTACCTGCGGCTCAGCTCGAGGAACTGATCGGCGCCGTCGAGGGGCTCGACATGGATGACGTGCGGGCGAAGGTCGCCGCGGCACAGGGATAACTGTTCAGGAAAACTGAATAGTTATTCCGGTTAAATTCGATTGTCCTTCACATCGTCCACGCCGACGATGGGGCCATGTCCACTCGTGATCGCCTCCTCGCGTTGTTCGTCGTCCTGCTCTGGGGACTGAACTTCATCGCGATCCGAGTCGGGCTGGACCACTTCCCGCCGTTCTTCCTCGCCGCGATGCGATTCGCGGTGATGGCGATACCGGTCATGTTGTTCGTGCGGTTCCCGAAGGTGCGCCTGAAGTGGTTCCTGCTGTACGTCGCCGGCTTCGGCAGCGTGCAGTTCATCATGCTGTTCCTGGCCATGGATCTGGGCATGCCGACCGGGCTCGCCTCGCTGGTCCTCCAGACCTCGGCGCCCTTCACGGTCATGCTCGGCGTGCTGTTCCTCCGCGAACGGATGACGACCGGACAGATCCTCGGCCTGGCGGTCGCGGTCCTCGGCATGGCGGTCATCGCGATCGACCGGATGCGCGGCAGCGACCTCGGCGTGGCCGCTCTGCTCCCGATCGGTCTCACCGTGCTCGGTGGTCTGAGCTGGGCAGCGGGCAACATCGGGGGCAGACTCGCCCGTCCCGACGACTCCTTGCGGATGACGTTGTGGATGGCCGTCGTCGCCACTCTGCCGCTGTATGCGGTGAGCCTCATCGTCGAGGGACCGTCCGCCGGCTTCGACGCGCTCGCCACGCTCGGTACCGAGAGCGGACTGCGTGCGCTGGGCGGACTCGCCTACCTCGCGATCTTCGGCACCGTCATCGGTGCGGGTCTGTGGACCACCCTTCTGGGACGCAACGACGCGAGCCGGGTCTCGCCGATGTCGCTGCTCGTGCCCGTGGTTGGGATCTCGGCAGCATTCTTCGTTCTCGGCGAAGTCCCCAGCGTCGGGGAGATCGTCGGTGCGGTCATCGTCGTCGCGGGGTGCGCTGCCGGGGTGATGGCCCGGCCGCGAACCCGTAGGCGCCCGACCGTTCCAGGTGCCACGCAGACGCCGGCCGATTCCGTGTCGGCGGTGACGGGCGCTCGGGAGGGCGCCCGGAACACCGGTGCGCTCAGGCGGCTGAGCTGGACCCGGCCGACGGAAGGGCCTCGCGCACCACCGCGCACAGACGGTCGACCGCGGCCCGGGCCCCCGGACTGATCAAGGTCATGTTGACGAACCCGTGGATCATCGCGCCCTCTCGCCGGACCGTGACCGGCACGCCGGCCTCCTCGAGCCTGCGCGCGTACGCGAGGCCCTCGTCACGCAGCGGGTCGAAGCCGGCGACCATGACATGCGCGGGCGGGAGACCGCTGAGATCGTCGGCAAGCAGTGGCGAGCAGCGCGGGTCGCTCCGCTGCGCGGCGTCGGGCAGGTAGCGATCGGTGAACCAGTCGATGCCGTCGGCGGTGAGGAAGTACCCCGACGCGAACTCCCGGCGCGAGGGTGTGTCGGCGGCCTGGTCGGTCACCGGGTAGATGAGCAGCTGGAAAGCCGGGGTGACCGCTTCGCCACGGACCTCCCGGGCGACGACGGTCGCGAGATTTCCGCCCGCGCTGTCACCGGCGACGACGATCCGCGCCGGATCGAGACCCCACCGCGGCGCCACCTCGACAGCGAAGCGCCACGCCGCCACCGCGTCCTCGACGGCCGCGGGGAACGGGGCGTCGGGGGCCAACCGGTAGTCGACGGAGAGCACGTCGAGGCCGGTGCCATGTGCCAGACGCCGGACGAAGGTGTCGTGGCTGATCCGGCTGCCGGTGACGAAGCCGCCGCCGTGGAAGTAGACAAGCAGCCCGGCCGAGTCGGTGGTGGAGCGATACCGGGTGGCCGGGATCGGGCCGGCGGGTCCGTCGATGACGAGGTCCTCTTCCACCGCCATGGGCGGCAGCGCCTCGGCCATGGCCGCGCCGACCTCGTCGGTCTGCGCACGCGACTGCGCCACCTCGCCCTGGAAGGGATTCAGCCCGGGCACGTTGTCATTGGCCCAGCCGATCGCGGCAAGCTCGGGGGCGACCCGCTCACCGTCGGAGTTGACCGGTGCCCGTCGCCCCAGAACGGCCAACGCTCCGGCCGGGATTCGTGCGACGCCGAGCAACAGTCCGCGTTGCACTCGGGCGGGCAGGGACAGGCGCAGATGGGTGTCGCGACTCACAGCCGCCGAGCCTACGCGGCGTCGGCGCACGGCACGACCACTCCCGTCGGATCGGCCTGTGACACACTCGTGCGCATGCCCGACCGACTCTCTTCCGCCGGTTCCGCAACCCGTACGAACACCCGTGTTCCCGCCCGTACCGCCATCGCCCTGGGTGCTGCGGCCGCGGCCCGGTGGGCGTCGCGCACCGCGGGACGGGGCAAGGGGTCGATGATCGGCGGTCTGGTCGCCGCGAAGATCGACCCCCAGATCATGGGTCGGCTCGCCGCGGGCAAACGCACCGCGATCGTCACCGGCACCAACGGAAAGTCGACGACCACACGGATGACCGCGGCCGCGATGGCCGAACTCGGCGAGGTCGCCACCCAGGCCGACGGCGCCAACATGGACGCCGGCATCATCGCGACGCTGACCCTGAGCCGGACGGCGCCGTTCTGCGCGCTCGAGGTCGACGAACTGCACGTCCCGCACGTCAGCGACGCCGTCGACCCCGAGGTCCTCGTGATGCTCAACCTCTCCCGGGATCAGCTCGACCGAGTCGGGGAGATCAACATGATCGAGCGTCGGCTGCGTGAAGGCATCGCACGTCATCCCGAGACCACGGTGATCGCCAACTGCGACGACGTCCTGGTGACGTCGGCCGCCTTCGACGCCCCGGACGTGGTCTGGGTCGCCGCCGGCGCGAGCTGGGTCGGCGATTCCGTCAGCTGCCCCCGTACCGGCGAGCCGATCGTCCGTTCCGAGGAGGGGTGGCGGTCGACCGGCGACGACAACTTCCGCCGCCCCACCCCCGACTGGTGGTTCGACGACGAGAACATCTACGGCCCCGACGGTTTCAGCGCTCCCCTGGAGCTCGCGGTGCCCGGCAGGGCCAACCGCGGCAACGCGACGCAGGCGGTGGCCGCGGCCGTCGCGATGGGCGCCGACCCGCGCAACGCGGTGGCCGCCGTCGGCACCGTCGGCGAGGTCGCCGGCCGGTACGGCATCCACCAGGTCGGAAACCACTCGGTCCGAACACTTCTCGCGAAGAACCCGGCCGGGTGGCAAGAAGCGATGTCGATGATCGACCAGGACGCCGACGGGCTGGTGATCGCGGTCAACGGCCAGGTGCCCGACGGCGAGGACCTGTCCTGGTTGTGGGACGTGCGCTTCGAGGCGTTCGAGACCATGCAGGTCGTCGCGGCCGGCGAGCGCGCCGCCGACCTGTCGGTCCGGCTGCTCTACGCGGGCGCCGAACACACCACCATCCCGGACCCAATGGCCGCCATCGCATCCTGCCCGCCGGGACGCGTCGAGGTCCTGGCGAACTACACGGCGTTCCGCGATCTCGGCACCGCCCTGGAACGCGCAGCACGATCACGGAAGGCGGAGCAGTGAGCGAATCGACCCTGCGGATCGGCCTCGTCCTGCCCGACGTCATGGGTACCTACGGGGACGGTGGGAACGCCCTCGTCCTGAAGCGCCGCGCACTGATGCGTGGCATCGACGCCGAGGTCATCCACATCACCCTCGACGATCCGGTCCCCGACTCGCTCGACGTCTACACCCTCGGTGGCGCCGAGGATTACGCGCAGCGGCTCGCCACCCGGCACCTCACGCGCTACCCGGGTCTGCAGCAGGCGGCGGCGGCCGGACGGCCGGTGCTGGCCATCTGCGCCGCCATCCAGGTGCTCGGCCACTGGTACGAGACATCGGCGGGCGAACGCGTCGACGGCATCTCCCTGTTCGATCTCACGACGGCGCCCCAGGCGGAGCGGAGTATCGGCGAATTGCTCGTCGATCCGACCCTCCCAGGACTGTCACAGTCCCTCACCGGTTTCGAGAACCACCGCGGCGGAACGACTCTCGGGTCCGACGCGGCCCCACTGGGTCGGGTACGGCACGGCGTGGGCAACGGCGTCGGCGACGGCACCGAGGGCGTCGTCCAGGGCAGCGTCATCGGCACCTACATGCACGGTCCGGCACTGGCCCGCAACCCCGAACTCGCCGATCACCTCCTGGCCACCGCGCTCGGCGTCGAAACGCTTGCACCGCTTGACCTTCCCGAGGTAGACCGGCTCCGCCGGGAGCGGCTCACCGCCGGCCGGCGTCGGTAGGGACTTGGACCGCACTGATGGCGACGCACCCCTCCGCTCCCTGAGGTGCGAGGAGCGATAGCGACGAGCCTCGAAGGGCCTCACCCGCTCTCGATCCCCGCCGACCGTGCCGCGGCGGTGAGCACGTCGACGACCATCTCGACCGTCAGCCGTCCGGTGAAGGTGTTCTGCTGGCTCACGTGGTAGCAGCCGAACACCTCGAGTTCGGTACCGTCGCGGACGAGGGTCGTGGAGACACCGTGGCCGAATTTCGGCATCGGCTTCGGCACCGTCCAGCCGAGTTTCGCGAAGGTGCGAAGCGTTGACTGCCAACCGAATCCGCCCAGCGTGACCACCGAGCGGACCGTCGGCGCGAGCAGTTCCAGTTCGGCGTGCAACCAGTACGAACAGGTGTCGCGTTCGGCGACCGTCGGCTTGTTCTGCGGTGGGGCGCAGTGCACGGGCGCGGTGATCCGTGTGTCGAAGAGTTCCAGCCCGTCGCCGATCGCGACCGAATGCGGCTGGCTCGCAAGGCCGGCGAGGTACAGCGCCGAGAACAGGACATCGCCGCTGCGGTCACCCGTGAACATGCGCCCGGTCCGATTCCCACCGTGCGCCGCGGGGGCGAGGCCGACGATCAGCAGTCGCGCATCCGCCGGACCGATACCGGCCACCGGCCTCCCCCAGTACTTTTCGTCGGCGTACGCGCGTCGCTTCTCCTGCGCGACCAACTCCCGCCATTCGACGAGGCGCGGGCATGCACGGCACTCGATCAGCTGCGCGTCGAGCTCCGCCAGATCACAAAAGCGTCGTCGGGTGGCCATCCCTCGACACTAACCGCGGCGTCCGCTCGGCATCCCGGCCGGCCGACGGGACCGTCAGTCCGAGACCGCTCAGTCCAGTACGACGCACCGTTCTCGCGTGCGATCCACGCCGAACCAGCCGCGCTCGAACTCCTGCCACGCCTGAAGATGACCTCGCGCGTCCTCGCCGTCGCGGGCGACCGTCCGCTCGAGCCGTTCGCCCGGGGTCCCGCCGTCGAGCCACAGCGCGTGGGACAGGCGGTCGGCGATCCGGCGCCGCGCCGAGGACACCCCTTCGATGATCAGCAGCGGCTGCCACTCGATCCACACGCGGGGCCCGGGGGCCGGGACGCCGTTCTGCCACACGCGGGGCCGGTACCGGTAGTCGCGTCGTCGGGTGAACGGGTGCAGCACATCGGTTTCCAGCTCCGGCCACCACGCGACGGGATCGTCCCACGTCGCGAAGTCGTCGGTGCGGACCAGAGTCACCCCGACTCCCCGAGCGCGCAGGTCCGCGACCAGGAGATCGGCGATCGTCGACTTGCCCGCTCCGGACGGTCCGTCGATCGCGACGATCCCGGCGTCGAGGCGAGCGGCCAGTTCGGTCACACGGGCGCGGGTCTGCAGGTTCACCAGATCAGGATGGGTCACCGACCGGCCGCCCCGGACGCGAACGCCGAGGGCAACCGGGTGAGCGGAGCCGTGATCGGTGCTTCGGGGACACGCTGCACCGAGGTCCGGCCGTCGCGGAGGTACTCGACGATGGCGTCGTCGAGCGGCTTGTTGGCGCGACCGAGCTGCGCGTGGTCGCCACCACCGACCGTGATGAGGTGGCTGCGCATGAGTTCACGCATCTTCAGCGACCCGCGATACGGGGTCTGCGGGTCGCCGACGCTCTGGATCTGCAGGGGCGCCACCGCCAGCCCGCGGTTGCGGATCTCGACCGGCCGCGCGAGCGCCGGCGCTCCGGCACACGCGAGGCCGGACTCGTAGGCGAGACCTGGCGCTTCGAAAGGATCCCCGGTCACGTAGTTCGCGACGAACGCCTGGAAGCCGAGCGACGGTTGGGCGGGGACCTGGTTCTCGTTGCACAGCACCGCGGCCTGCATGTCCTGCGAGACCTGGGCGGCCTCGATCGCGGCGGGGCCCGGGGTGGGCAGCTTCCGGCCGGGGTTCGCGGTCATCAGCGCCACTGTCGGCCAGGAGTTGCGATCAGGCGCGAGCGCGCGGGTGAGCACCAGTAGCTGCGACGTCAGCTGGAGCGACCCGGGCCGGAGCAAGGTGAACACCAGGTTCTCGAACCTGGCACGCGCGTCGGCGGTCAGATCGGTTCCCGCGATGTACTGCTGCGCGACCGCCCGCAGGCCTGGCGGCACGTCCCCGACCTGCGCGGGAGGTGCCAGCAGCGATGGCGGCACACCGGCCTCGGCACTGACCCGGTCGCTCCACTTCCGGTACACGGCGAGTGGCGTCGTGCCGAGATGATAGATCCGGTCGTGGCGCGCGATCCACGCCATCATCTCGTGCACCCGCGCCTTGTAGCCGGGTGTCTGCACGGAGAGAAGGCTGTTCCACACCACGCTCGGGTCGAAGCCGGAGTCGAGGACCATCCGGTCGACGCGCTGCGGGAACAGTGTCGCGTACGTCGACATCAGCAGGGTGCCGTACGAGATGCCGTAGAGGCTGACCTTCGGTTCGCCGAGCAGCCGCCGGACGACCTCCATGTCGCGGGCGGTGTTCTCGGTGGTGAGCGTCGCCCCGAGGCCCGGCGTACGCGCCTCGCAGCGATCGCGATACAGCTTGCCCAGCGCCGTCATCAGTTCGGGCTCGTCGCCGGTGATCGGATCGCAGCGCAGCGGTGTGCCCGACACCAGACCACGCGGCTGCACGGCCACCAGATCCCATTCGTCGAGCATGGCCGCCGGCGGGCGCAGCTGACTGAACATCGCGATGCCGTCGCCGCCCGGGCCGCCCGGGTTGCCCATCACGACACCGCGACGCCGGGATTGGTCGCGCGCCTGCATACGGCTCACGCCGATCTCGATGGTCTCGCCGTTCGGCTCGGAGTGGTCGAGCGGAACTTCGACCGTCGCGCACCGGACCGTCGCCGGTACGCCGTGCACCGCGGGGCATGCCTGCCAATCGAGCGCCGGCGCAGCGGATGCTTCGGGCGGCTGCACGCCTTGTACGGCACCCACCAGGCCGCCCGCGACCACCACCGTCAGGCCTGCTGCAACACCCCGGACACGACGACGCCACCCAGTACGCGAGATCACCACATGACCCTAGCCGTCCGGTTTGCCGGGTACGACGGCCACCGACCTCACGCCAGGATGCGACGACCCGACAGTGCACGACCCAAGGTGAGTTCGTCGGCGAACTCGAGGTCGCCGCCCATCGGCAGCCCCGACGCGAGCCGGGTGACCGACAGGCCGGGAAAGTCCTTCAGCATGCGCTGGAGGTAGGTCGCGGTCGCCTCGCCCTCGGTGTTCGGGTCGGTCGCGACAATCACCTCGGAGACGTCGACGCCGTCTTCCTGATTGGCCAGCCGACGCAGCAGTTCACGGATACGCAACTGGTCCGGGCCTATCCCGGACAACGGGTCGAGAGCACCACCGAGTACGTGGTAGCGCCCGGTGAACTCCTTGGTCCGTTCGATCGCGTGCACGTCTTTCGGCTCCTCGACGACACAGATCTTGCTGGCGTCGCGGCGGGCGTCCGAACAGATCCGGCACAGCCGATTGGCCGAGACGTTCCCGCACTCCGCGCAGAAGACGACGTCGTCGCGGACCCGTCCCAGCGCGGCGACGAGGCGATCGATGTCGGACTTCTCCCCGGCCAGCAGGTGGAACGCGATGCGCTGGGCGCCCTTCGGACCGAGGCCCGGCTGTTTGGCCAGCTCGTCGATCAGGTCCTGGATCGGTCCCTCATACATGCTGATCTGCGTCCACGGTGTCCGGGATTCCTACTCGTCGTTCGGCGTCGTACGCGGGGTGGGCGTACTCAGCCGCCCAATCCGGGGAGGCCGCCGCCGAGACCACCGGCGAGCGGGCCCATCTTCTCGCTGGCGAGCTGTTCGCGCTTCTCCGACAGGTCGGCCAACGCACCGAGCAACAGGTCCTGCAGGGTCTCCACGTCGTCAGGATCGACGACCTTAGGGTCGATCGACACGGCGGTCACCTCACCGGTGCCGTTGCCGGTCACGGTGACGAGCCCGTTGCCCGCACTGCCGACCACCTCCGCCGCCGCGATCTCGTTCTGCGCCGACAGGAGCTTCTCCTGCATCTGCTGCGCCTGGGCCAGCAGTCCGGCCATCGGGTTCTCCCCGCCCTGACCGCCGCCGAACAACGCGCTGGGATCGAATGGTTGCGTCACCCGGCCCAGGGTAGTCGCAGCGTCAGCGCAGCAACCGATCGACATGCGCGGCGATGTCGTCGACGGTCGACTCCTCGACGGCGGCCACCTCGAAGGACAGGACCTCGTCGCCGAACAGCCGACCGGCGCGCGCGGTGAGCGCGAACTCGAATCGGTCGTCGATGCGACGCCACTGCGTGATCCCGCCGTAGACGGGCGCACTGGCTCCCGTGGTGACGCAGTATTCGTCGGCGCGCGGCCCGCCGACCAGATCGCGCTGGATCTGGAAACAGGCCAGCGACTCGTCGTCGATGAAGACCACGGCCTCGCAGCCCAGGTCGGGATGCCGTTCGTAGGACGCGCGGATGGTCATGGCGCCAGGGTAGATCGTGGACCCCTACCCCGATACCGGTCGCCGACTCTCGAAGCGGCGCTCCTCGCCGGTCAGCGGGTCGGTGAACTCCAGCGCCCGGGCCACCAGCCGCAGCGGACGGGTGAAGTCCCCGTGATCGGGAAGAGCGGCGAGCCCCGGCCGCACATCGGGGTAGAGCGGGTCGTCGACGATGGGCACCCCGAGCGACGCCATGTGCAACCGGAGCTGATGAGTGCGGCCGGTGTGCGGCACCAGTCGGTAGACGCCGAGGCCGCCGAGGACCTCGGTCAGCGTGATGTCGCTGACGGCGTTGACCGGCCCGTCCACCACGAGGGCGCGCAGGTCGCCCGCCGTCTTCTCGATCCGGTCCCGCACGGTCACGGTCGACGCCAGCGCCTCGTCGGCCGGGGCGAGCGCGAGGTACTCCTTGCGGGCGGTCCGGGACGCGAACAGATCCTGGTAGGCCGCGCGCACCTCGGGCCGCAGCGTGAACAGCAGCACCCCGGCGGTGAGGCGGTCCAGACGGTGCGCCGGCGAGACGGTGTCGGAGCCCAGTTCTCGACGCAGCCGCACCAGCGCGGTCTCGGTCACGTGACGGCCCCGCGGCATCGTGGCGAGGAAGTGCGGTTTGTCCACCACGACGATGTTCTCGTCACGGTGGATCACCGGCAGGTCGAACGGTACCGCGATCTCGTCGTCGAGGTCGCGGTAGAGGTACAGCGAGACATTGCGGCTCGACGGCGCGGCCAGATCCGCGGGTCGGCCGTCGGCATCGACGATCTCGCCCGCGGCGGCGCGTCGACCCAGATCGTCGGCGGTCAGCCCCGCCAGCACGGGCGCGGCCAGCAGCGCCTGACCGACGGTCAGCTCCGGCCCCGAACGCAACACCACGCGCGTGGCGTCGACGCCGTCGCGCATGGGCAAGGGCGACGGCCTTGCCCGGCCACGGCGGCGCCGGACGGGATCGGTCGATCCCGCGCCGGTCATCGCACGCTGTCGGGTGAGCAGGTCATCGAGCGCCGCGGTCGGAGATGCCGAGCCGTCAGCTCTCGAGGCGCTTCTTCAGGTTGCCGAGGACCTCGGCCTGAATCCGGTTGAGACCCTTCGGCGCAAATGTCTTCTCGAAGAACCCACCGATGCCGCCGGCCCCCTGCCACGTGGTAGTGGTCGTGACGCGCGAACCGCTGCCCGATGCCGCGACGGAGTAGGTGGTCACCATCGTCGAGTTGGCGTCGCGCTCGGTGACGGTGTCCGGGGTGACGCTGACGGTCGCCTGCACGTCGCGCTGCCGCTTCGACGTCGCCTGCAGAATCCAGTGCACGACGGTGCCGTCGCCCTTGCCGCCGCTGATCACCTTGTAGTCGCGGTACTGCTCCGGGAGGATGGCCGGCCGCACGACCTCATAGTCGGCGAGAGCTCCGACCACGGCGTCCGGGGCGGCGGCGATGTCGAGCGACTGCGATGCGGAAACCTGACCCACGATTGGACACTCCTCAGTTACGAAACGATTGGCGGGCGAACTGATCAAGTCCTAGGCTAACCGGGTGACCAACGGGCTCGAGATGGGGGGAGCGGCATTCGACCAGGGGGTTGCCGACCTCCTGGCCAGCTATCGTGCCATCCCGCCGCAGGCAACCGTGCGTCTTGCGAAGAAGACGTCCAACCTCTTTCGTAAGCGCGCCGCCAATCCGCATCCGGGACTGGACGTCTCCGGACTCGATCGGGTCATCTCGGTGAATCCCGAGGCGCGCACCGCCGACGTCGCCGGCATGTGCACCTACGAGAACCTCGTCGCGGCCACTCTGCCGTACGGTCTCGCACCGCTGGTCGTCCCACAGCTCAAGACGATCACCCTCGGCGGCGCGGTCACCGGACTCGGCATCGAGAGCACGTCCTTCCGCTCCGGACTGCCCCATGAGTCTGTTCTCGAGATCGACATCCTCACCGGCGACGGCGAGATCCTGACCGCGACGCCGACCAACGAACACGCCGACCTCTTCTTCGGTTTCCCTAATTCCTATGGCACGCTCGGCTATTCGGTGCGGTTACGCATCGAACTGGAGCCGGTGAAGCCGTATGTCGCGCTGCGCCATATTCGGTTCACGAGCATCGTCGACCTCCAGTCGGCGATGGACACGATCGTCACCACGAAGTCGCACGACGGCGAACCGGTCGACTACCTCGACGGAGTCGTGTTCTCCGCCAACGAGTCCTATCTGACGCTGGGCCGGCAGACCGACGAGGACGGACCGGTCAGCGATTACACCGGGATGGACATCTTCTATCGGTCCATCCAACAGAAGACGACCGACCGGTTGACGATCCACGATTATCTCTGGCGCTGGGACACCGACTGGTTCTGGTGCTCGCGCGCCTTCGGCGCACAGAACCCGCGAATCCGGCGCTGGTGGCCGAAGCGGTACCTCCGCAGCAGTTTCTACTGGCAGCTGATCGGGCTCGACCAGCGGTTCGACATCGGCGACCGGCTGAACGCCCGCAAGGGACTACCGGCGGGTGAACGCGTCGTGCAGGACATCGAGGTTCCCATTGACCGGACCGCCGACTACGTCGAGTGGTTCCTCTCCGAGATTCCCATCGAACCGATCTGGCTGTGCCCCCTCCGGCTTCGCGAGCCCGCCCTCCCCGGCGCCGATCCGGTACGCCCCTGGCCGCTGTATCCCCTTGCCCCGCAACGCACGTACGTCAACGTCGGCTTCTGGTCGGCCGTGCCGGTCACCCCGGGCGATCCCGGGCACACCAACAAGATCATCGAACGCAAGGTCGCCGAACTCGACGGCCACAAGTCGCTGTATTCAGAGAGTTTCTACACGCCGGAGGAGTTCGACGAACTCTACGGCGGAGAGAGTTATCGGCTCCTCAAGAAGCGGTACGACCCGCGGGGTCGTCTGCTGGACCTCTACTCGAAAGCGGTGAAACGCCAATGACCACGTTCAAGGAGAGTTCGGCGTCGAGTGTGGACTCGCACGCCGGCAAGATGACCCTCGCCGAGATCTTCGAAACACTCCTCGGCGGAAACCTGTCGATCCGGATCACCGCCTACGACGGCAGCAGCGCCGGACCCGTCGACGCCCAGTACGGCCTCGATCTGAAGACCCCGCGCGGTACGACGTATCTGGTGACCGCACCCGGCGATCTCGGACTCGCGCGCGCCTACATCGCAGGCGATCTCGAACTCATCGGCGCGCACCCCGGTGATCCGTACCCCGCGCTGAAGGCACTGGCCAGCAACCTGCAGTTCCACCGCCCCTCCCCCCTGTCGCTCGCCCACATCGCGCGGTCGCTGGGCATCGATCACTTCAAGCCGATCGCACCGCCGCCGCAGGAGGCCGTGCCGCGCTGGCGTCGATTTGCGGAAGGACTGCGGCACAGCAAGTCTCGTGATGCCGAGGTCATCCACTACCACTACGACGTCTCGAACACGTTCTACGAGTGGGTGCTCGGACCGTCGATGACGTACACCTGCGCCGTCTACCCGGAACGCGACGCATCGCTGGAAGCCGCGCAGGAGAACAAGTACCGCCTCATCTTCGAGAAGCTCCGCCTCAAGCCCGGCGACCGCCTCCTCGACATCGGTTGCGGCTGGGGCGGAATGGTCCGCTATGCCGCGCGTCGTGGTGTCCACGCGATCGGGGCGACGCTGTCCGCCGAGCAGGCGCAGTGGGCCCAGAAGGCGATCGCCGACGAAGGGCTCGGCGAGTTCGCCGAGGTCCGGCACAGCGACTACCGCGACGTCGCCGAGAGCGGCTTCGACGCGGTGTCGTCCATCGGGCTCACCGAGCACATCGGTGTCCACAACTACCCGTCCTACTTCGGGTTCATGCGCGACAAGCTCCGTCCCGGCGGCATGCTGCTGAACCACTGCATCACGCGCCCCGACAACGCGAGCCGCAGCAAGGCGGGATCGTTCATCGACCGCTACGTCTTCCCCGACGGCGAGCTCACCGGCTCCGGCAAGATCATCTCCAAGCTGCAGGACATCGGCGGCATGGAGGTCATCCACGAGGAGAACTTCCGCGAGCACTACGCGATGACGCTGCGCGACTGGAACATCAACCTCGTCGAGCACTGGGACGAAGCGGTGGCCGAGGTCGGCGAGGGCACCGCGCGGCTGTGGGGCCTCTACATGGCCGGTTGCCGAATCGGATTCGACCGCAACATCATCCAGCTTCACCACGTGCTCGCCACCAAACTCGACGAGGACGGCGGCCACCAGGTGCCACTCCGGCCGTGGTGGGACGCCTGAGCCCGACCCGCCTCTGAAAACCGCCCTCAGAAATCGGACACGCGGCGTATCGTCGTCGAACCTGTTGCGCGGGGCGGTTTTCAGACAAAGCTTCCCGAGCGCACCCGGTCACTCGAGCGGCCGTGCCCCCAGCTCCGACTTGAGCAGTTCCAGCGCCACCTGGTCGGGGTCGAGCCGCTGCTCGGGGCTGCCGGTGCGTGCATCGGCCACCATCTCCGCGCGTTCGTCGTGCGGGATGTCCTCGTCGGCACGTGGCGGCTCGGGCTCCTCCGGTTCGGCGACCGGGTCCGGTGTGGGGGCCGGCGCCGCCGACTGGTCACGCGCGCGGCTCGGACGTGAGTACGACTGCCGAGCCTTGGCCGCTTGCTTCGACGGCGGCGCGGTCGACGTGGCGGAGGGCGCGGCGGCGCCCGGCGCCTGGTGCACGGTACGCACGTCGAGTTCGGTGCCGAAGACCTCGGTGAGCGCCTCGCGGATGATCGTCACGGCGTGCGGCGCGGACAACCGCCCGACCAGCACCTCGACCGGATGCGAGAGCACGACGGTCGTCCCGTCGACGTCGGCGATGACCGCCGCCGACAGCATCGGCTCGAGACTCTTCGACCGTTCCCGCACCGCGGCCCGGATGTCCTGATACCGCTTGCGAACCGAGTCGGCGTCGAGCCCGGCGGTCGCCTCGGGCTCGGGCTCCGGTTCGGGCACCGGCTCGGGCTCGGGCCGACGGGCACGGACCGGCATCGCGTCGGGTGGCGGGACGTCGTCCTCGTCGACGGGCTCATCGGGCAGCGGGATGTCGTCGTACGCCGCGGTCGACGCCGGTTCGGCAATCGGTTCCGGTTCGGGCGAGGACGCGTCCCGATGGCGCGACGGCGGTTCGGGTGCGGACGGGGTCCGGTCGGACCGTGCCGGCGGCTGAGTCGGCGGCGTCGGCGGGGCGGGCACCTCGATCAGAGATGCCGTCTCGTCGTCCGATGAGGCGTCAGCGGCCGGCGCCGGTTCGACCTCTGCCGCCTCGGCACTCGGTTGGTCGGCGATCAGCTCGTCGAACATCGACTCGTCGTCGGCGGGCTCCTCCGCGGGCAGCACGGCCTCGGCCTCGACCCCCGAACCCTTTGCGACGCCGGTCGAGTCGGGATCAACCGCCTCGGGCGCCGCACCTGCCGCGACCGCTTCAGCAACGACGGGTTCCGGCGCAGGAGTCTCCACCACCGTCTCCGGCGCAACCGGCTCAGACACCACCGGTTCCGGGACCACCGGTTTCGGCACCCGGCCGGTGTCGGGTTGCGCGGCGTCCGCCTCGACGGCTTCCGCGGCCGCGCGCTCGGACGCCTCGGCAGCCTTGGCCTCTTCCATCGCCTTGCGCTGCGAGGGTCGAACGAACTTCGGTTCCGGTTCCGGCTCAGCCGGTTTCGCGGGTACCGGGATCGACGTCGTGCCGATACCCGACTCGAGTCGTTCGAGTCGCTGCAGCAGAGCTGCGTCGTCGGCGGAGACCGCGGGCAGCAGCATCCGCGCGCACATCACCTCGAGCAGGAGTCGCGGCGACGTCGTGCCGCGCATCTCCCCGAGCGCGTTGTGCACGATCTCGGCGAACCTGGTCAGCGACGCGGGCCCGAGGGTCTCGATCTGGGCGCGCATGCGGGCGAGCTGGTCACCCGGCGCCTCGACGAGTCCGCGGTCCGCGGCGTCCGGAACAGCCTGCAGCAGAATCAGATCGCGCAGACGTTCCAGCAGGTCGACGGCGAACCGTCGAGGATCGTGCCCGGCGTCGACCACCTTCTCCACCGTGCCGAACAATGCCGAACCGTCGGCGTCGGCAAGAGCGTCGACCGCGGTGTCGATCAGCGCCACGTCGGTGACGCCGAGCAGCGCCAGCGCGCGTTCGTAGGCGACACCCTGGTCGTCGGCGCCGGCCAGCAGCTGATCGAGGATCGACAGCGAGTCACGAGGCGAACCGCCACCCGCCCGTATGACGAGCGGGTACACCTCGGACGCGACGGTCACGCCCTCGCGCTCACAGATCGTCTCCAGGAGACCGCGCATGACCGGCGGCGCGAGCAGCCGGAACGGGTAGTGGTGGGTGCGCGACCGGATGGTCGGCAGCACCTTCTCGGGTTCGGTGGTCGCGAACACGAAGATCAGATGCTCCGGCGGCTCCTCGACGATCTTGAGGAGCGCGTTGAATCCCGCGTTCGTCACCATGTGCGCCTCGTCGACGATGAACACGCGGTAGCGCGACTCGGCGGGCGCATAGAAGGCGCGGTCACGCAGCTCGCGGGTGTCGTCGACACCGCCGTGACTGGCGGCGTCGAGCTCGATGACATCCAGGTTGCCCGGGCCGCCCGGCGCGAGCGCCACACAGGAGACACACGTTCCGCACGGCGTGGAGGTGGGGCCCTGCACACAGTTCAGCGAACGAGCCAGGATCCGCGCCGACGACGTCTTGCCACAACCGCGAGGACCGGAGAAGAGATACGCGTGATTGATGCGACCGGAATCCAGGGCACGGCTCAACGGATCGGTGACGTGCTCCTGCCCCACGACGTCGGCGAAGGTAGCCGGGCGATAGGTGCGATACAGAGCCACGCGTCGAGACTACCGGCGACCCGTGACAGTCGATGAGTGTGCCTCACACTGGTGCAGCGGGCCCCTGATCGGGTGTCTCTGTGACGGGTTCGCCATCGGTTCCGACCAGGTCATCGGCCATCCCGCGGGTGTCTTCCGAAGTACGCGGAGTATGCCCGGACGTGCCTCGCGAGTCGCGCGGCCCGGACTCCTCGCCACCCGTGTCCGGCCGTCGTGTGCCCTCACTGCCGGTGCCGCCCGCATCGCCGGTCGGCAGCCCGCCCTCGGCGATCACGGCAGCCGCGACGCCGGGCGGGATGATCGGGTCGGCGGGCGTCGGCGAGGAGTAGCCGCGGCTGCCGACCATCCGCAGGCCGACGACCGTCGCGACAAGCACGCCGAGGTAGGCCCACAGATAGGGGCTGACCGTGAACCAGTTGAGCCACGTGATGCGGGTCTTGACGTACAGCCCCGTGTAATAGCCGTCCGGGATCAGCGCCGGTACATGCGTCGGCCACGAGAACGCGAGTAGCACCAGTGCCGCCACGCCCACGCCGGCCCACACCCGCGGTGCCCGCGGCTGCCGGGCGTCGAGGACCAGGTGGATTCCGATGACCAGGATCGGGATGAACCACACCCAGTGGTGGCCCCACGACATCGGCGACACCACGCAGGCGGTCATCCCGACGATGCTGACGGCGAGGAGTTCCTGACCTTTGCGATGGGCGTACGTCGCCGCCGCGAAGCCGACCGCCAGCACTGCCAGCACGAGGGCGAGCCAGAGCAGCGTCGGCGGATTGTCGGTGTCGAGGTGGTTGGCCAGCATGCCGCGCAGGGACTGGTTACCGCGCAACTGAGCGGAACCGACCCGGTCGGACTCGAACAGTTTGCCCGTCCAGTACGACCACGAGTCCCCGGGCAAGGCGGCGAACCCGATGAGCATGGTGGTGGCGAAGCCGCCCACGACCCCGGCGAGGGCGCGCCAGTTCCGTTGCACGAGGAAGTAACCGGCGAAGATGAGGGGCGTCAGCTTGATTCCCGCGGCGACTCCGGTCCAGAACCCCTTGAGGCGTCCACCGTCCGGACGCGCCAGATCGGCCACGATCACGAGCATCAGGAACACATTGATCTGCCCGTACCAGATCGTCGTACGAACCGGCTCGAACAACATCGCCACCGCCACCAGCGACGCCGCGATCACGCGCAGTGGCCAGGTCACCGGCCGGCCGAGGCTGCGGAAGCTCAGCATGATCACCAGATAGAGCGCCACGACGATGCCCGCCGACCACAACATGCGAGCGACGTCGAAGGACATCCAGGCCAGCGGACTGAACAGCAAGGCGGAGAACGGCGAGTAGGTGTAGTCCAGGTCGCCGATCATCTTGACGTCGTAGAGACTGACGCCGTTGGCGACCGCCCGGGCACCCGCCTGATACACCGAGAGATCGATCTGGTTGTGCAGCAAACCCCAGAATTGGGCGCCCAGGGGTACGACGACATCCTGGAGTGCCAGTGCGATGACCCCCACGACGGCGAAACCGGTTGCGAGAAGAACCGGCCTGGGCAGATTCACGATTTGAAAGCCTGTCACAAAGTGGCGCGCACGCCAGCGCACTCGCCGGAGAATGAGAGCAATCTAACGCCGGGATCGGCGTGTCGGGTCAGCTGGAGCGGGCGAGCAGGGTCTCCGCCGCGGCCAGCAGCACGCACGTGGACACCCCGTCCATCGCAGCCCGCAGGTCGTCGGTGTTCGGGAACGTCGGTGCGAGTCGGATGTTCTGATCGTGCGGATCGGTCTTGTACGGGAACGCCGATCCGGCGGCGGTGAGCGCGATACCGGCTTCTTTGGCCAGCTCGATGGTGCGTCGGGCCGCGCCGTCGACGACGTCGAGGCTGATGAAGTAGCCGCCCTCCGGCTCCGACCACGACGCCACCTTCGACTCCGTGAGACGGTCCTCGAGGATGTCGAGCACGAGCTTGAATTTCGGAGCGAGGATCTCCCGGTGGCGGGCCATGTGCGCCCGCACACCGTCGGCATCGCCGAAGAACTTGAGGTGACGCAGCTGATTGACCTTGTCGGGTCCGATGGTCTTCAGCGACAGGTACTTGCTGAACCAGGCCAGATTCTCCGGCGACGACCCGAAGAACGAGACGCCGGCGCCGGCGAAGGTGATCTTCGACGTCGAGCCGAGGACGTACACGCGGTTCGGGTGCCCGGCCTGCGCCGCCATCTCCAGGATCGGCAGCGGCGTCGGCGGGGTCTCCACCAGCGTGTGGACGACGTAGGCGTTGTCCCAGTAGATCCGGAAGTCCGGCGCCGCGGACATCTCGAGCAGCCCGCGCGTGACCTCCTCGGAGAAGGTGACGCCGGTCGGGTTCGAGTAGGTGGGCACCGCCCACATGCCCTTGATGCTCGGGTCGGAGGCGACGAGTTCGGCGCACACCCGCACGTCGGGGCCGTCGGGCAGCATCGGCACCGGGATCATCTCGATGCCGAAGCTCTCGGTGATCGCGAAGTGGCGGTCATAACCGGGCGACGGGCACAGGAACTTGATCGTCTGACGTCCCCACGGCTCGTCGGAGTCGGCGGTGCCGTGCAGCAGCCCGAAGACCGTGAGGTCGTGCATGATCTCGAGGCTCGAGTTGCCGAGCGCGAGCAGGTTGTCGGGGTCGACGGCGAGGAGTTCCCCGAAGATGCCGCGCAACTCGGGCAGTCCGTTGAGTCCGCCGTAGTTGCGGGTGTCGGTGCCCGCGCCGTCTCGATACTCGTCACCGGGCAGCGACAGGAGACCGTTCGAGAGATCGAGCTGCTCGGGGGCCGGCTTGCCGCGGGTGAGGTCGAGCTTGAGACCCAGCGCGCGCAGCGCCTCGTATTGCTTGGTCAGTTCCGTCTGGGTGTTCCGGAGTTGGTCGGCACTCATCGAGTGAAAATTCAACGTTGGCCCTCTCGCGGCTCGACGCCGGTGCGGGTGGCCGACGCCCCTGACCTGAAACTTCGTATCGGGAAAATAGGGGACCCCGCGCACCCGAGAGAGCCCGTTGACCCTTGCTGCCTTCCGGCCCTGGGGGAGTTCACAGGATGCACGCCGCGCGGGATCCGTCGTCCAGTGTAGCGAGGGGTTCCGGCGGCCGGAGCCGGGGTCCTCGAACCGGTCCGCGCGGCTCGATCACACTCGGCCCGCACGCTCGGGGATACGACGAAGGTCCGCAGTGTCACCCGGTAATACGGGTGTCACTGCGGACCTTCGGTGGCGGAGGATAGGGGATTCGAACCCCTGAGGGCTGTTAACCCAACCCGCGTTCCAGGCGAGCGCCATAGGCCACTAGGCGAATCCTCCAACGTCGAGATGATAGCCGCCGACGGCGCACTCACCCAAACCGTCCGGCCGTCGAGTGTGACCGCTAGGGTCGACGACATGGCCGATTCCTCTCCTGTCGTTGTCGTCGGAGCCACCGGAGGGCAGGGCGGCGCTGTGCTCGACGCGCTGCTCGAGGCCGGTTTCCCGGTCCGCGCCGTTGTGCGGGACGCGGTGTCGAGCAAGGCGGCACGCCTGGCCGACCGAGGCGTCGAACTCGCCGTCGGGGACATCGTGAGCGGGTCGGGTCTCACCGAGGCATTCACCGGGTCCGCGGGCGTGTTCGCGCTCACCACCCCGTTCGAATCCGGCGTCGAGGCCGAGATCGGTCAGGGTCGTGCGCTGATCGAAGCCGCCACGTCCGCGTCGATCCCGTACCTCGTGTTCTCCTCGGTGGCCTCGGCCGATCGTCAGACCGGCGTGCCGCATTTCGATTCCAAGTTCGAGGTCGAGCAGATGCTCGCAGCCACCGAGATCCCGCACACGATCGTCGGCCCGGCCTACTTCTTCGACAACCTGCTCGGCGGAGCCGACGCGCTCGCGGCGGGCGTGATGCCGATCGCGATGCCCGCGGACAAGCCGCTGCAACAACTCTCGCGGCGCGACCTCGGCCGACTCGTCGCCACTCTGTTCGCCGCCCCGGACGTCCACGTCGGCCAGCGCATCGACCTCGCGTCCGATCAGCCGACGCCCGAGGAGATGGCGCGCATCATCGGCGACGTTCTCGGCACCACGGTCACGGCGGAGTCCTACGATCCCGAACGTATCGAGTCCGAGGACATGCGGGCGATGTTCACGTTCCTCGGCGACCGCGGGTACGAGGTCGACATCCCGACGCTGCACCGCCGGTTCCCTGATGTGGGCTGGCAGAGTTTCGCGACCTGGGCGGCCGAGGCGCTGCGCCGCTGACCCATACGGAACCCGGGCATCAGCCGTCGGAGCGTCGGTTGCCCTTCTCATCCCAGTGCTCGGCGACCTTCTTGCTCGGCTGTACGCGCGGCGGCTCGCCCGGCATCTTGGGATAGCTGGGCGGATAAGGCATGTCGCCCAGTCCGTTTGCGTCGTCGGCCTGCACCATCTCCAGCAGTTTCTCGACGCCGCGCCGGTGGTCGGCGATGTCGGCCCATGGGTCGCCGCGATCTTCCAGGAGCTTCGGGACGGTCGCGATGGTGCAGTCGTCCGGATCGACGTCGGCGAGTTCGTCCCACGTCACCGGCGTCGACACCCGGGCGCGGGCGCTGCGTCGAACGGAGTACGGGGATGCCATAGTGCGGTCGCGGGCGTTCTGGTTGTAATCGATGAAGATCCGTTCTCCGCGTTCTTCTTTCCACCACGATGTGGTGACCGCGTCCGGGTCGCGGCGTTCGAGTTCCCGGGCGATCGCGATGACGCAGCGTCGGGTCGCGATGAAGTCCCACAGCGGTTCGATGGGCACGTACACGTGTACTCCCCGACCGCCCGAGGTCTTCACGAAACCGGTGAAGCCCAGTTCGTCGAGCAGGGGCTTGAGCCCCTCGATCGCCACACGCCGGACATCCTCGAACGTCGTGCCGGGTTGCGGATCGAGGTCGATGCGAAGCTGATCGGGATGGTCGTTGTCGGGGTGGAGGGTCGGCCAGGTATGGAAGGTGACGGTCCCCAGGTTCGCGCCCCACACGAGATCAGCCGGCACCGTGGGACGGATCGCGTCGCCGGTTCGTTTGGAGGGGAACACGATCGGGGTGGACTGCACATGCTCGGGCCGCTTCTTCGCGATGTGCTTCTGGTAGATCTCCTCGCCCTCGACGCCGTCGGGGAAGCGCTGCAGAAAGGTCGGGCGGTCGCGGGTGGCGCGCATCAGCGGTCCGTCGCCGCTGTCGTCGGCCCTGCCACCCGTGTCGCCGAGTGCGACGGTGCGGTAGTACCCGACGAGATCGCGCTTGCGGCCGCCGTTCTCGCCGAGTTCGGGGAAGTAGATCTTGTCCGGGTTGCTCATCCGGACGGCGACCCCGTCGACGTCGAGTTCCTCGGCGGGCGAACGAGATGCCATGGTCATTCTCCTTCGAGGACGTCGTGGAGATCGTAGGTCAGCGGGACGTCGAGCTGGTCGTAACCGCAGCTCTCCGGTTCTCGATCGGGCCGCCAGCGAAGGAATTTCACCGTGTGCCGAAAGCGATGGTTCTCCATCTGGTCATAGGCGAACTCCGCGACCAGCTCCGGACGGATCGGGATCCACTCCCCCGATTTCTCCGAACGCCACCGCGTCGGCTCGCCCGGCGACGCCTTCTCCGGGTCCAGCCGCATCGGCTCGAACATCTGCTGCAACTCGATCCGCTTGGCGTCGGAGAAGGCACCCGCCCCGCCGACCATCCGCAGTTCGCCGTCGTCGCCGTACAGTCCGAGCAGCATCGATCCGATCCCCGTGCCCGACTTGTGGATTCGATACCCGAAGATGACACAGTCCGCGGTCCGCTTGTGTTTGATCTTCAGCATCTCCCGCTTGTTCTCGACGTACACGCCGTCGAGTCGCTTGGCGACGACGCCGTCGAGCCCGGCGCCTTCGAAGGCGGAGAACCAGTCCTCGGCGACCGCCGGGTCGCTCGTCACCCGGCTGACATGCACGCGTCGGTCCCGGCCGCCCGGACCGACGGCCCGTAGCAGGGCCTCCCGGCGCACCTCGAAGGGTTCGGCCATCACGCTCGTCGACTCCAGCGCCAGCGCGTCGAATCCGATGAAGATCGCCGGTGTCTTCTCCGCGAGCATGGTGACGCGCGATTCCGCCGGATGGATGCGCTGCGCGAGCGAATCCCAGTCGAGCCGATGCGTGTCGCCGATCAGTGCCGGCACCCCGATCTCACCGTCGAGGACCACCTTGTCGGGCAGTTCGTCCTTCACCGCCGCGACGATCTCGGGGAAGTACCGGGCCAGGTCCTTGCCGCCTCGCGATCCGATCGTCACCTCGTCGCCGTCGCGGAAGACCAACGCGCGAAAACCATCCCACTTGGGTTCATACGACCACGCCACCGAACCGTCGGGCTGCGGCGGCACGCTGGTCACCGCCTTGGCCAGCATCGGCGCAACAGGCGGCATGACCGGTAGATCCATGAAACTCATCGTTCCTCACTCGTCGACGGGACCGCAACGCCTACGCGCCGCCGCATACCCGGCGTGTCGTCGTCCGGGCCGTTACAGGCAGACCGGCCGCAGCGCGGATTCTCATCGCCGACCGGTAATCTCGACGCGGTGTCGACGCAGCGAGCGGGCCGGTACGCGCCCTCCCCCTCCGGAGACCTCCACGTCGGCAATCTGCGGACCGCCGTGCTCGCCTGGCTCTTCGCGCGGACCACCGGCCGACAATTCCTGATCCGGATGGAGGATCTCGACCGAGCCGTCGAGGGTGCGGATTCCCGGCAGTTGTCCGATCTCGCGGCCCTGGGCCTCGACTGGGACCCGCCCGTCGTCCACCAGACCGACCGGCTCGAGGCATACCGTGCCGTCCTCGACGACCTGCGCGACGCCGGCCGCACCTTCGAGTGTTTCTGCACCCGCCGAGAGATCCTCGACGCGCCGTCCGCACCCCATGCGCCGCAGGGCGCCTACCCGGGCACGTGCCGCGACCTCACCGCCGCCGAGCGCGACGAACGCCGTGCCACCCGGCCACCCGCGATCCGGCTGCGGGCCGACGTCCGGGAGTACGGCGTCGACGACCTGCTGCACGGCCCCTACATGGGCGCGGTCGACGACTTCGTGCTGCTGCGCAACGACGGCACCCCCGCCTACAACCTGGCCGTCGTCGTCGACGATGCCGCGCAGGGCGTCGACCAGGTCGTCCGCGGGGACGATCTGTTGTCGTCGGCGCCCCGGCAGGCCTACCTGGCGGCGCTGCTCGGGAAGGCCCCACCGACGTACGCGCACGTCCCGATGGTGCTCAACGCCAACGGAATCCGGCTCAGCAAGCGGGACGGGGCGGTGACCCTGGCCGACCTCGCCGCCGCAGGGGTGGCGACGTCGACCGTGTTGTCCCGCATCGCCCATTCACTGGGGCTCGGCGACCGGGACGAGCCTGTGCGCGCAGAGCAACTGGCGAAGCGGTTCGATCCCGCCGCGCTGCCGACCGAACCGTGGATCCTGACGGCCGACGAGTGGGCCTAGCGGCCCCGGCCGCCTCCTACGCCGTGGTCGCCAGCAACCGCTGGAGCACGTCGTTGATGGTGATGAGTCCGACCGCGCGGCCCCCATCGGTGACGAGCGCGAGGTGGGCGCGCTGTTCCCGCATGGCGGTGAGCGTCTCGTACACCGGCTGCGCCGACTCGACGCTCAGGACCGGGCGCATGAGATCGGCCGCCGTGGTGCCGGGCGACGCGGTCAGGCTGTCGCGCACATGCACGACACCGCGGACCGGCGCCCCGGACGCATCGTCGCGCACCAGCAGCCGCAGGTGGCCCGAGGTCCGGCCGGCCGTCTGGATCTCATCGGCGTCCGCGGCCGGACCGACCACGGCCAGATGGTCGTTGGGGGTCACGACGTCGCCGACGGTCAACGACTCCAGTTCCAGAGCACTCGTCAGGTGGGCGTGGTACCGCTCGTCGAGTGTGCCCACGGTGGCCGAGTGCTCCACCAGGTGGCGGAGGGCGTCGCTGTCCTGCCCGGTCGCGACCTGATCCACCGGCTCGACGCCGACACGCTTGAGGCACCAGTTGGCGAGGTGGTTGAGCTGGACGATGAACGGACGAGTCACCCACATGAAGGCGCGCATCGGGATCGCGAGCATGATCGCCGACTTCTCGGGGTGGGCGATGGCCCACGACTTCGGCGCCATCTCACCGACGACGAGGTGCAGGAACGTCACGATGACGAGGGCGAGGACGAAGCCGATCACGTCGGCCGACCAGTACGGCAGGCCCCAGCCGGCGAACAGCGGCGTGAGCCAGTAGTGCACAGCGGGTTTCGTGACCGAACCCAGTGCCAGCGTGCACACCGTGATGCCGAGCTGCGATCCGGCGAGCAACACCGACAGTTCCGATGCGCTGCGCAGTGCTGCGCGGGCGCTGCCGCTGGTCGCAGCCGCGTCTTCGAGCCGGTGCCGACGCGCGGCGATGAGGGCGAACTCGACCGCGACGAAGAAGGCGCTGGACGCGATCAGGCCCACGGTGACGGCCGCGACGACCCACGGGTTATCCATTGTCGCTCTCCTCTCCGTTCTCGGCCGGGTTCTTCTTCTCGCCCCGGTTCTTGTCGTCCGGGCTCTTCTCGCCCGGGTTGTTGTCGTTGTGTGCCACGCTCATCGACAGCAGAGCGGGGACGCGCTTGTCGACTTCCAGCACCGTGGCCCGCACGGTGCGGGGTGGCGCCTCGTCGTCTTCGAGCAGGGTCGACGGATCGGGATCGATCTCGATCGTCACCGTGTCCCCGACCTCCGGGAGTCCGACGAATTCGGCGATCACCAGTCCGGCCATCGTCTCGTAGTCGCCTTCGGGGAGGTCCCAGCCGACGGTCCGGGAGACCTCGTCGACGTGTGCGTCACCCCGCACGCGCCATCCCTCGGGGCTCTCCTCGATCGCGACGGTCGCCTCGGAGTCGTGTTCGTCGTCGATCTCGCCGACCAGTTCCTCGGCGATGTCCTCGGCGGTCACGACCCCGGCGAAGCCGCCGTATTCGTCGATGACCACCGCCATCTCGTCATGTGCGTCCGCGAGGGTCTCCAACACCTCGGGCAGCGGGAGCGTCGAGGGCACCACCACCGCGGGACGACACAGGTCTACCGCGGTGGCCGACGAATCAGCCTGCGGCGGTTGTTTTTTCAGCGCGTAGCTCCACTCCAGGAGGTCCTGGAGGTGGATCACGCCGCGTACCTCGTCGTCACCGCCGGCCAGCACGGGGTACCGCGTGTGGCCGGTGCTCATCAGTGTCAGCACCTCACCCGCCGCCAGATCGGCGTCGACATGATCGGTGTTCGGTCGCGGGATCATCGCGTGTTCTGCGGTGCGCGTGGGGAATTCGAGCACACGGTCGAGCAGGACGGACAGCTCGTCGGGCAGGTCACCCGCGTCGCGGGACTCGGCGACGATGTGCTCGAGGTCGCGCACCGACGCCGAATGCTCGACGTCGTGCACGGGCTCGATGCGCAGCGCTCGCAGCAGCAGGTTCGACGACTTGTCGAACAATGCGATGAGCCAACCGAATACGGCCAGGTAGATCGTCGTCGAACGGGCGAGCCACCGTGCGACCGGCTCGGGCCGGGCGATGGCGAGGTTCTTGGGGAACAGCTCACCGAAGACCATCTGCACGACGGTGGAGAAGATGATCGCGATGATCGTGCCGATCGCGACACCCACGCCCACCGGGATACCCACGCCGCCGAGCAGCTCGCCGACGCCGGAACCGATCAGGGGTTCGGCCACGTAGCCGACGAGCAGGCCGGTGACAGTGATGCCCAGCTGGGCGCCGGAGAGCATGAAGGACGTGCGGCGGGTGACCGCGAGCGCGCGTTTCGCGGCGGCGTCACCGGTTTCGGCACGGGCTTTGAGGCGGGACCGGTCGACCGCCATGTAGCCGAATTCCTGGGCCACGAAGTAACCGGTGAGGGCGGTGATCAGGAAGACCACCAGGATTCCGAGTCCGATTCCGAGGAGGGTCAGCATGAGACCGTCCCGGTGTCGGGGCCGGGCGGAACACCCGGGTCATTCAATTCACAACAGGGGGCCGACTGGTGTCGTCGGCGTTTTCGGCGCTTTCCGCGTCTCATCGTCTCTCTCGCTGGTGCTCGGGTATTTCATACCGGGTGCCGGGAGCAAAGGCATGTGCGTAAATGTCCGGTATGTGGTCCCAACGTACCGAATGCGCTCCGAGTTCCGCGACATGCCCGGCGATCCTTCTCCGCGGAGTGCGGACCGACGCATTCGGCCGATGAGCGACCCGTCGATACGCGACGAGGTCGCCGCAGCCGCTCGACGGCTGGCGGCCGAAGGTCTGCTGATCGGCACCTCCGGCAACGTGTCGGCGCGTGCGGGCGATCACGTCGCGATCACCGGAACCGGGGTCGTGCTCGCGAACTGTGCCGCGACCGACGTGACGGTGGTGTCCCTTGCCGGCGACGTCGTCGACGGGCCGATCGCGCCGTCGTCCGAGCTGGACCTGCACCTCCGCGTCTACGAGGAAACCGGCACACAGGCGATCGTCCACACCCACGCACCCTTCGGGACCGCGGTCGCCTGCGTCAGCGGACTGACCTCGTTACCGGTGCTGCACTACCAGCAACTCGGCCTCGGCGGTGCCATCCCGGTCGCGCCGTACGCCACGTTCGGGAGCCCGGAGCTCGCCGGGATCGTCGCCGACGCGCTGGTCGACACCCAGGTCGCGCTGATGGCGAACCACGGTTCGGTGGCACGCGGCTCCAGCCTGGCCCACGCGGTGGAGAACGCCCTGCTGCTGGAGTGGCTCGCGACCCTCTTTCACCGGACCAGCAGCATGGGCCGGCCTCGCGAACTCACCGAGGACCAACAGCAGTCCACTGTCGCCCAGGCGATCCGGCTGGACTACGGGACACCCAAGGAGAACCGGACGTGACACCCTCACCGCGGCTCGAACCGCCGACGATCGCAACCGTGGGCGTCCATGTGCTGGACATCCACGTCGTCGGGATCGAGTCCATCCCGGCGGGGTCCGACGGCGCGCTCGTCCAGTCCATCGGTTTCTCCGCCGCCGGTACCGCGGGCGGAACCGCGCTCGTCCTCAGTCGGCTGGGCGCCACGGTCCGGACCCACGGAGCGATCGGCGACGACACGATCGGGCGTTCGCTGACCGCACTGCTGGACGCCGAAGGCGTCGACACCGGCGGCCTGGTTCCGAAGCCCGGGGTCCAGACGTCGTCATCGGTCATACCCGTCCGACCCAATGGAGACCGTCCCGCGTGGCACTGCATCGGGGCGAACGCACAGTTCACGCCCGACGACCTGGGTGCAGACGCGCTGACCGGGCTCGACCACCTGCACCTCGGCGGCCCGGAATTCCTGGGCGGCGCCGTCGCCGCAGAGCTCCTCGGCCGGGCGCGCGACCGCGGGATCACGACGTCGGCCGATCTGCTGTCGGCTGGCGACCCCGGCCTTCTCGAGTGGATCGCCGACGCACTTCCCCACCTCGACTACCTGCTGCCCAACGACGAGCAGACCCGGGGACTGACCGGAACCGACGACCTCACCTACGGCGCACGGGCGCTCCTGGACCGCGGTGTCGGTTGCGTCGCGCTCACCCGCGGTGCCGACGGTGCGCTGGTCGTGACCGGCGACGACGTGGTCGCGGTGCCGGCGTTCGAGGTGGACGTCGTGGACACCACCGGTTGCGGCGACTCGTTCTCCGCCGGGTTCTTGACCGGCCGGCTGCGCGGGCTCGGTCTCGCCGACTCCGCCGAACTCGGTTGCGCGGTGGCCGCGCACGTCGCCCAGGGCATCGGGACCGGGGCGAACTCGTACGATCTCGCCGCGATCGAGTCCTTCCGGCAGTCCCGCGCCGCGGGCTGAGCGCGCCTCCTCTCGGTTTGGTGAACCCCGCCTCGGGTAGGCGATCACCATGACAGACAACAAGGAAATCAACGGCTCCACCGTCGTGATCGCCGGCGCGTCGAGCGGATTCGGACGCGGCGCCGCGGTGCGACTCGGAGAACTCGGCGCGAACGTCGTCGTCGCGGCGCGTCGAACCGCGGTCCTCGACGAGGTCGTCGCAGAGATCACCGGCAAGGGCGGGTCGGCGCTGGCGGTGCCCACCGATGTCAGCGATCCGCGTGCCGTCGCCCATCTCGCGTCCGCCGCGCTCGAATGGCTCGAATCGATCGACGTGTGGGTGAACAACGTCGGCGTCGGCGCGGTCGGGTACTTCTGGGACATCCCGACCGAGGACCACGCTCGCCTCGTCGACGTGAACCTGAAGGGCCTGATCTACGGCGCACATGCGGCGCTGCGCGTCTTCCGGTCGCAGGGTCGCGGCACACTCATCAACGTGGGCTCGGTCGACAGCGAGGTACCGATCGCACTCCAGAACACCTACGCCGCAACGAAAGCGGCGGTTCGGAGCCTCGGACACTCGATCAGCGAAGAGCTGCGCATGGCCGGCGACGACGCCATCAAGGTCGGCACCATCATGCCGTGGGCCGTGGACACCCCGTGGTGGGTCCACGCCGCCAACTAAACCGGGCACGAACCGCGGATGTCCGCGATGGACGATCCGCAGATCGTGGTCGACGCGATCGTGGCAGCCTGCACCGACCCGAAGCTGGACCAACCGGTCGGCTACAAAGCCAAGGCCGCCAACGCTTCTCATCACCTCATGCCCGGGATCACCGAGCGATTCTCGGCGGCGACGGCGAAGTCCGAGACCGAGAAGGGGACGCCGGTCGAGCCGCACGCGGGTGCGATCCACGACCCCAACCCGAACAGCACCGGGGTCGCCGGCGGCATCCGCGAACGGATGGTTGCCGAGAACTCCCGCTGACACCCGTCCGCCGTCGCTCGTTGTGGTGCGCCGCCGTTCTCTGCTGGTCGAGCAGAGGAGCCGTGTCCCGCTTGTCGAGCAGCGCCGCAGAGTCCCGCTTGTCGAGCAGCGCCGCAGAGTCCCGCTTGTCGAGCAGCGCCGCAGAGTCCCGCTTGTCGAGCAGCGCCGACCGAGCGAAGCGAGGACGCCGCGCCCGTCGAGGCCACCGAGGCGACGCTTCAGTCCTGTCGGTGCGGCGTGATTGGATTGCGAGACAACCCGGGAGATCCCGAGATCAGACCCTTGACTCGAACATATATTCGAGTATTGTGGAGGTATGTCATCGGGGGCGGGGGCCGGATCCACATCGGTGGACCCACCACAGGAGTCGGTCGAGCCGCGCTTTCGTCCCGACCATGAACTCTCCGCTTCAGAACTCGTCGAGGTCCTCAACCACTGCGCCGGCTTGGCAGCAGCGTCCGCGCACCGAATGATGGTCGTGGCCAGCCTCATTCACGATGAACGCGAAATGGACTACGCCCAGCGGCGCGCCGAGACGCACAGCGGCGAACTCGACTCCCTCGAAGCCTTCGAGCACCTGTCCGCGCGAGTGGCCGCGGGCGAGAACCCCTACGAGCAGTTCGGGCCCAACGGTCTCGAACAGGCCATCGCCGAAGTCGGCGCCACCCTCACCGTGACACCGGCCGAGGCGAAAGATCTCATCGAGGCCGGCGACGCACTGCGCTACCGACTCTCCTTCACCGGACACGCACTCGCGTGTGGTCGAATCGACAAGCGGCGCTTCCTCATCGCGCTCAAGCGCACCGATCTCATCACCGACGACGAAGAGATGCAGACCGTGGACGCCCATCTCGCCGAGGCGATCTTCGCCCGCGCACCGATGTCGACGGCGCGGTTCACCGCCATGGTCGATTCCATCGTCGCCAAGTGGGCGCCCGACGCGGTCCGTCGACGCAAGGAGCGGGTGAAGTCCGACCGCAAGGTGACCATCACCCCCGACCGCTTCACACCCGGGCAGTCCCGGATCTCCGGCACGCTTCCCAACGCTGATGCCGCCGAGTTCGACGCCCGCCTGACAGCGATGGCCACCGCGGTCCACGCCGGTGACCCGCGAAAGTTGGCCAACCGCAGGGTCGATGCTATGAAAGCGCTCGCTCGCGGTGAAGCCGCCATCACGTGCCTATGCGACGACTGCCGACCTGCCGCAACCGAACCCGACACAGCAACAGACTCCGACGCAGCGACAGTGGGGACCGTCGAGCCGCCTGCACCAACTGCTGCGATGACGGAGGCGGACACCATCGTCGACCCGTCAGCCGACGTCGTTGTCGATGACCCGGCTGAGCCGGCCGCCTCGGCGTCGGATTCGGCTGCGCCGCGCGCGACGTTTCACATCGTGGTGAACCTGTCGACCCTGATCGGTCTCGAC